>JAEZKN010000201.1 GCA_023415395.1 Actinomycetes bacterium | reverse complement strand
ACCTGGAGGAGGGCACGCCGCTGCGTCCCAACGGCAACGTGGACATCAGGCGGGCGTTCTGGCGCCCGCCGCCGCTCTAGGCGATGAGCAGCTGCACGGTGCCGATCGCCAGGCTCGCGGCGCTGACCGCGAGTAGCCCGGCGGCGTAGGAGCGCCGGCGGAAGGTCGTGCCGATACCGGCGAAGAACAGGCCCAGGGCGAGGTAGATCGTCGACTTGTCGTAGCCGTCGCCGCGATCGGCCGCCGTCTTCGCGCGGGCGTCCTCCTTCTCGGCGGCCGCACGCGCCTCGGTGGCCTCGTCCTCCTCGGCGATCGAGTACTGGTCCATCCCGAACGGCGTGTCCGGACCGTCGTCGTCGGTCTCCGCCCAGGCCTCGAGCGCGGTGTTGAGCTCGGGGCGCATCAGCGTGGTCAGGTACTCGGTGAGCTCGTCGTTGTCGGTGAACCCGGCCTCGGCCCACGCCGCGAACATCGCCTGGTCGGCCGCGCGGACCTGGGTCGCGGTGTTGGTGAGCGCGTACGAGCGGGCGTTGTGCTCGATCGAGCGGGCCCGGGCCTCGTCCTCGTCGCCGGCCTGCACGGCGGAGAGGTAGGCCGCGAGCGCGGTGAGCACCGCGCCGAGACCGAGGAGGAAGGCGGAGACGGGCTCGAGCCAGCGCGGCTCGGAGTCGGGCATCGACACGGCGGTTCCTTCGTAGTCCAGGCGAACAGGTCACCGGCCCGAACCGGTGAGAGCAAGTTAACGGTCAGAAACCGTCTGGATGTGGACCAGCCCACTATCCGGACGTGTGGAGTCGATAATGTCCGGGGCATGTTGCGACTCAACGCCCTGCCCCGCTCCCTGGCCGCTGCCGCCCTGGCCGGCACCCTGGTCCTCACCGGCTGCTCTTCGGAAGACCCGGAGCCGAAGAAGTCCTCGTCGTCCTCGGCCGGCGAGGCCGCGGCCGAGGACGGCGCGGACCGCGAGGACCCGCAGGCGGTCGCCGACGACGTCAACGCCGCGCTCAACGTGCTCGTCGACGAGGTCGCCGCGGCGATCGACTCGGGCCTGGCCGACGACGCGATGGACGACTTCGCGGGCTTCGTCGACGAGTACTTCCCCGGGACCTCGGAGTGGGTCGCGTGGGACACCTTCGCCAGCGAGACCCACGCCTACGCCACGCTGCGCACCCTGATCGGCATGTCGATGATCGCCGTTGCGCTCTCCGACGACCAGGAGGCGGCGATCGCCGAGCTGCGCGAGGGCTTCACCGCCGAGCCGGACTGGGTGAGCTTCGAGGACGGCGTGGCGACCGTCGCCGAGCCGGGCTCGGACCCCGCCGAGGAGACGCTCCCGCTGACGCTCGTCGAGCGCGACGGCGAGTGGCTCCTCGACGGCAGCGCCTTCACCGACGAGTGGTTCGCCGAGCAGGGCACCACCGCCGAGGAGGCGCTCAACAGCTGAGCGCCGCTGAGCGCCTAGCGGCCGCGCGAGCGCGCCAGGTCGGCGAGCCGGGCCAGCGCCTTCGGGAAGATCTCTGCCGGAGGCGTGACGAGCCCGGCGCCGACCTGGCCGACGCCGGCCACCCTCCCGGCCATGCCGGTGTTGATCTGGGGCAGGATGCCGGTGCGGCACACCGCGGTTACGTCGATCCCGGTCGGGGTGCCCTGGAACTCCAGTACCGGGACCGACCAGCGCGGGTTCTCGCCGAGGGTGATCTCGTGCATCCGCCGGGTGGTCGCCAGCGCGTCGGGCACCGAGCCGCCGACGAAGCGCACGATCGCGGGGGCGGTGGCCATCGCGAAGCCGCCGATGCCCGCAGTCTCGGTGATCGCAGAGTCGCCGATGTCGGGGTTGGCGTCCTCAGGCCCGAAGGAGCCCAGGAAGAGGCCGTCGGCCAGCTGCGCCGGGCCGGTGAACCACTCCTCGCCGGTGCCGGCGACCTGGATCCCGAAGTCGGTGCCGTTGCGCGCCATCGCGACGACCATCGTCGAGCCCTCGATGCCGCGGGCCGCGTCCAGCGCGAGCTTGCAGGCGGGCATCGCGAGGTTGAGGAAGAAGTGGTCGTTGCCGCCGATGAAGCGCAGCGCCTCGGCGACCTGCGCCCCGCTGAACCCGGCCTCCTCCTGACCGCTGCGCACCATGGCCGGCGAGAGGTCGCGCAGCAGCATCAGTGTGCCGGCGCGGTTGCGGTTATGCGCCTCGTCGCCCATCTGCAGCATCTGGGTGAGGATGCCGGTGACGTCGACCGGCTCGCAGCCGCGCACCGCGGCGCGCAGCAGGGGGCCGAGCACCTCCCCCATCCAGCGCAGCCGGGCGAGCACGTCGGGGGAGTAGGCGCCGTAGCGCAGCACCTTGCCGAGACCCTCGTTCAGCGAGCAGTAGGTACGCCGACCGGTCGCGCCGTCCTCGAGCACGGACATCCACATGCTCGGCGTGACGACGCCGGCCATCGGGCCGACCGCGGAGCGGTGGTGGCACGGCTCGAGCGAGACCGACGCTCCGGATTCGAACAGCGCGACCGCGTCCTCGGGGTCCTCGACCAGGCCCTCGAGCGCGGCGCCGCCCATCAGCGCGCCGCGCAGCGGGCCGGAGGCGCGTTCCCACTCGATCGGCGGCCCGGCGTGCAGGAACTCCCCGCGCCGCAGTCCGAGCACCTCCGAGGCCGGGGCGACGTCGACGAGGGTCGCGGTGACGCCGAGCATCGCGGCGAGGGCGCGCTCGTTCGCCGTACGACGCAGCGGGTCGGCCGCGACCGTGACCAGGTCGGCCTCGGTGCCGGCCATCGGCGGGCGCCAGTCGACCCGGGTGGCCGGGACGGCCTGGGCCTCCACGGCATCGGCGAAGAGGTCGGCGCCGACGTTGACGACGCTTGCGGGGATGGTCACTGGTCGCCTCCGACGATCTCGAGCGCGCGGCGCGTGGCCGCCGCGTTGGACAGGTGCACCTCGGCGCCGGCCTCGGCCAGCACGCGGACCTGGCGGTCGAGGCCCTGCGGGTCGGCGGCCGTGCCGACGACGGCGACGACCACCGGCACGGTGGCCTCGGCCAGGGCCGGGGCGAGACCGGCGGCCGGGTCCGGCTCGGCGCCGTGGCCGAGGACCACGTCGAGGAGCAGCACGCCGGTGGCCGGGTCCGCCGCCGCGCGGGCCAGGTGCTCGAGCCGCAGCGACGGGTCGATCATCGGGTGCGCGCGGCCGGTCGTGTACTCGTCGTCCCCGAAGTCGACGAACGTGTGGCCGGCCTCGGTGCCGGCGATGAGCTTCGCCTCCGAGGCGAGCGTGCCGCCGACGAACAGCCCGCGGATCACACCGGAGCCGGCCGCGGCCGCGCCCTGCACGGGCCAGTCCGGGACGTCGCGGCCCAGCCGGCGCAGGACCGACTCCGTGGCCGCCGTCAGGTCGGGCTGCCCCGCGCCGAGCAGGGCGTGCTCGACGGGCGTGCCGAGCGTGTCGGCGTAGGCCCGGATCTCGGCGGCGACGTCGTCGGCCGGAGGCTTGGAGATCAGCACGATCAGCTCGACCGTGGGGTCCTCGTCGAGGCGGCGCATGGCCTCGCGCGTGGCCAGGCCGCGCACCTCGGCGGAGAGGTCGCGGCCCCCGACGCCGAGCGCCGAGCTCACGCCGACCCCCGCGTGGTCGAGCAGCGCCAGCACCTGCTGGCAGCCGGTGCCGGACGCGGCGACGATGCCGACCGGACCGGGCGAGACCGTGTTGGCGAACCCGAGGCCGAGCCCGCCCACGACGGCCGTGCCGCAGTCGGGGCCCATCACCAGCAGGCCGTGGTCGGCGGCGTACCGCTTGAGGGCGACCTCCTGCTCGACCGGCACGTTGTCGCTGAAGACCATCACGTCGTGGCCGGACTCCAGCGCGTCCATCGCCTCGACGAAGGCGCTCGCCCCGGGGACGGAGACCAGTGCGACCGCCTCGGGGGTGCGGCGGAAGGCGCTGGCGGTGGTGCGCGGCGCCGCGAGCCCCCCACCGACGGCAGCGGTCCCGGACTCGCGCCGGTTGGCGTCGCGCAGGGCCTGGTCGACCCCGGCCAGCGCGTCGGCCAGCGCGTCGGAGCTCTCGAGCCGGAGTGCGACGACCAGGTCGTTGGGCGTCGCCTCGGCCGGCACGTCGAAGCCCATGCCGGTCAGGACCTCGACGTTCAGCGGGGTGGCCATGGCGACCTGGGCGGCGAGGACGCCGTCGTGGCCCTGCACGGTCCGCGAGACCTGGAGCAGGGTGACGGAGTCGGCGTACGCGCCGGGCCGCAGCTCGACGTGGGTCCAGGGTGAGGGTGTCGTCATGCGACGCCTTTCATCTCGTGGAGGGCGAAGCGGGCGCCCTCGAGCATCCCGCGACCGGAGGTGTGGCCGACGGCGGCGAGGGCCGCGGCCCGGCTGTCGGTGGGGTCGGCGAGCCAGGCGGCGAACTCGGGGATGACCTCGCCGTGCATCGCGCAGTCGAGGAGGGTCGCCGAGAGCAGCGTGGTGCGGCCGAGGTGGGCCCGGATCTCCGCGTCGGCCACGGGTGTGGGCACCCCGGCGGCCCGGTGGACGGCCAACCAGCCGCACAGCACGTCGTCGTCGTAGGGGGTCAGCCCGTCGCCGCGACCGACCATCTCCCGCACCTCGCCGGGGAGCGGAGCGGGACGGGTCCGGGTGGTGGCGATCCGCGGCACGGTCACCTCGACCATCCGGCCGACGACGAGCGGCTCGCAGTCGAGGTGGAGCACGCCGCCGTCGAGGTGGGCGGAGGTGACGTCGAGGGACTCCCGGGCCGTCCGCAGCGCGCAGGGTACGGCGGTCGCTCGGGTGCCGACGACGCCGACGCAGCGACCGGCCACGTCGACGTACACGGCGTCGCGGCCGCGGTGCACCACCGGCACCGGGCCGTCGGGTGCTCCGGCCAGGTGCGACCGCACGCGCGGCGGTGCACTGACGGGGATCACCTGTCCGACGCTAGCGGGGGCGGTTACGGTTTGCCGATGTGAGGTTGTGCCAACGGAACCGGCAGGGGAGCGCAAATGTTGATGAGCGGTGACCGCGAGGAGCTGGCGAGCGCCGCCCTCGCCCGGGTCGACGCGCTGCACACCGCGCTCACCGAGATCGTGCTCGAGGGCGGCAACCTCGGCGGGATCGCCGCGGAGGTCGCGCGGGTCCTCGACGTGGGCGTCGCGGTGACGTCGACCGACGGGCGGGTGCGTGCCCACGCCCTGGGCGAGGAGCACGAGTCACTCCTCGCCGAGCTGGACCTGCTCGACCCGACCGGCCGGATCCGGGTGGAGCGGATCGACGGCACCGAGGGGACGGCCCACGTGTCGCGCGTCGCGGCCGGAGGCGCCGACCTGGCCCGTCTGGTCTGCGTGCGAGCCGACGGTGCGTGGAGCAACGACGACGTGCACGCGCTGGAGCGGGCCGCCGCGGTCGCGGCGCTGCTGATCACCCGCGAGGAGGCCGTCACCGCCGTCGAGAACAAGTACCAGGGCGACTTCCTGCGCGACCTCCTCCTGCGCCGCGCCGCCGACCCCGACTACGTCGCCGAGCACGCTGCGACCTTCGGCTGGGACCTCACCCGTCCGGTGGTCGTGGTCGTCGCCGAGCTCGACCCCAGCGACGAGACCGCGTCGAGCGGCCAGCGCCGCCAGTGGCAGGAGCGGTTCTCGGCCGCGTGGCGCCAGGTCGCGGCGACCGTGGCCCCGAACATCCCCACCGTCGACTTCTCCTCCGAGGTCGTCACGCTCCTGCCGGTCGGCGACGACGTGGTGAGCCGGGCCGTGCAGGCCGTCGCCGGCGACAAGGGCGGCGGCCGCCGGTCGTTCTCGGTCGGCGTCAGCCGCGTGGCCGAGACCCTCGACCGGCTGCCCGAGGCCTACGCCCAGGCCCGCCGGGCCGTGGAGGTGGGGCGTCGCGTGCGGGGGACCGGGTCGACGACGTTCTTCGACCAGCTCGGCCTGCACCGGCTGATCGCGCTGATCCCGGACGGGCCGGAGGGGAACGGCGAGCTCCGCTCGTTCGTCCGCGACGTGCTCGGCCCGCTCGCCGAGGACACCACCGAGGCCGCCGATCTCCGGGAGACCCTGCAGGTGCTCCTGGACACCAACTTCAACGTCGCCGAGGCGGCGCGCGTGCAGTTCTTCCACTACAACACGATGCGCTACCGGGTCTCGAAGCTGGAGCGGCTGCTCGGTCCGCTGTCGACCGATCCGCACCTCCGCCTCGACGTCGCGGTGGCCTTGCGTGTCCACGAGATCACCGGCTGATCACACCTGCGTGTCGCTGGTCCGGACCACTGCGCCGCGCCGACAACAGGTGCCAGCGCCCGCGGCGTTCCTTCGGCATTTGTCGCCGTCGTAGGTGTGTCATGTGCATCACTAGTTTGTGGGGAACTCGGGCCCTCACACAGCGAAAGGGTGTTCGTCATGTCGATGTTCAAGTGGGATGTGGTCGATCCCAAACCCGGTGAGCCGGTAGCGCCCGACCAGCGTCTGGCCTGGGGCAAGACCGCAGGCATCGGTGCCCAGCACGTCGTCGCGATGTTCGGTGCGACGTTCGTCTTCCCGATCATCATGGGTCTCGACCCGAACCTCGCGATCCTCATGAGCGGCATCGCGACGATCTGCTTCCTGCTGATCGTCAAGGGTGCGGTCCCGAGCTACCTCGGCACGTCGGCGGCCTTCGTCGGCGGCGCCGCGGCGATCTACGCCCAGGGCGGCGGTCCCGAGGACGTCACCGGAGCGATCCTGGTCTCCGGCGTGATCCTGGCCCTCGTGGGCGTGATCATCCACTTCCTGGGCGCCGACGTGGTCAACGCCGTCCTCCCGCCGGTGGTCACCGGCGCGGTCGTCATGGTCATCGGCTTCAACCTGGCCGGCGTCTCGACCAGCGTCTACATGCCCGCCGACCGCTGGATGGCCCTGATCACGATGACGGTCGTGATCCTCATGGCCGTGGGCCTGCGCGGCTTCCTGGGCCGGATCGCGATCTTCCTCGGCCTGGTCTTCGGCTACGTCCTCTCCTGGGTCTTCGACGCCATCGGCGTCGGCGGCGTCGAGGGCGACCGCGTCAACTGGGACGGCGTGAAGAGCGCCGACTGGTTCGGCTTCCCCAAGCACACCGTCGAGGGCCTGGTCGGCAACCAGAACGAGGCCGGCAACCTGGCGGCCGTCGGGTGGCACCTGCCTGACTTCTCGCTCACCTTCACGCTGCTGGCCCTGCCGGCCGTGATCGCGCTCGTCGCCGAGAACATGGGCCACGTCAAGGCCGTCGCCGGCATGACCGGCCGCGACCTCGACCCGGTCATGGGCCGGGCCATCGCCGCCGACGGCGTCGGCACCGTGATCGCCACCTCCGTGGGCGGCTCGCCGACCACGACGTACGCCGAGAACATCGGTGTGATGGCCGCGACCCGCGTCTACTCGACCGCGGCGTACTTCGTCGCCGCGGCCGTGGCGATCGTGCTCGGCTTCGTGCCCAAGTTCGGCGCCATCGTGGCCGCGACCCCGGGCGGCGTCATCGGCGGCATCACGCTGGTGCTCTACGGCATGATCGGCCTGCTCGGCGCCAAGATCTGGATCGAGAACCGGGTGAACTTCGCCAACCCGGTCAACCTGGTCCCGATCTCCGCCGGCCTCATCATCGCCATCGGCTACGGCACGACCGGATTCTTCGAGGTCACCGAGGACTTCACCCTCGGCGGCATCGCGCTCGGCACGATCGTGGTCATCGTGGGCTACCACCTGGCCCGCATGGTCGCCCCCAAGGGCGGGGACGACGGGGCGATCCTCGCGGTCGGGCAGACCGGTGCCCACGTCGAGGACCACGCGCCGCCGCACACGCACGGCGACCACAAGCACTGACCCGCAGGAGAGCAAGGACACCGTGAAACCAGCACCGTTCGACTACCGCCGTCCAGGGTCGCTCGCCGAGGCGACCGCGATCCTGGCCGGGGAACCGGACGCCAAGGTGCTGGCCGGTGGCCAGAGCCTGGTCCCCCTCCTGTCGATGCGTCTCGCGGCCCCCGCGATGCTCGTCGACATCAACGGGATCCCCGGCCTGGACACCATCGAGGTCGTGTCCGACGAGCAGGGGGACGGCGGCGTGCGCGTGGGTGCGC
>JAEZKN010000192.1 GCA_023415395.1 Actinomycetes bacterium | reverse complement strand
AGCTGGCCCTGCCGCAGGTCGGCGGCGCGCCGGCCGCCCGGGTCGAGGCCGACGTCGCCGAGGCGGGGCAGCGAGTGCCAGGCCAGGCCGCGCTGGAGCAGTACCTCGCGATGCCCCGCGCCCGGCTGGTCGTCGACGGCTACAACGTCAGCAAGGCCGCGTGGCCGACCTCCCCCCTCGAGGCGCAGCGGATCCGGCTGATGGGCGCCCTCGCGCCGTTGGTCGCACGGACGGGCGCCGAGACCACGGTGGTCTTCGACGCCGCCGAGACCGACCACCGCCCGCCGGTCAACGCGCCCCGCGGGGTCCGGGTGCTCTTCAGCCCGCGCGGGGTCATCGCCGACGACGTGATCCGCGACCTCGTCGCCGCCGAGCCCGAGGGCCGGGTCGTCGTGGTCGTGACCGCCGACCGGGCGGTCGCCCGCGACGTGACGCGGGACGGCGCGCGGGTGGTCCCGCCCGAGGCGCTCCTCGACCTGCTGACCTCCTGACCGCTCGCCCTCGACCGGGTGCCGACCCGCTGTCGGTGGTCCCTGCCACCGTGGTCGCCATGACGACGAGAATCGACTGTGACACCTGCACGGTGCGGGGTCTCCACTGCCACGACTGCGTGGTGACGGTGCTGCTGGGGCCCCCGCCCGAGCTCAGCCTCGACGACGACGGCGCCCGCGCGCTCGACGTCCTCGCGCAGGGCGGCCTGGTCCCGCCGCTGCGCCTGGTCCAGGCCGTCGACGGTCCGCACATGGAGTCGGCCTGATACTGGTGGGGCTCGTGTGACTCCTGTGACATGCCAGGCAAAACCTTCCGAGAAACACGTCACGACATCGGTTGAAAGTTTGGCCAGGGTGTCGGGCCGCCGTTAACGTGTGGCACTCAGGTGGCCGTGACCCTGGATCACTCGGGTCCACACGGTCGCCGCGCTGAGTCCAGGGTCGGTCCGCCGCCCCCGGAGCCGGGGAACCAACCGGTGGCCGCCACGACGGGGTCACCACCGGGGTGAATCCTCCGCAGGTGCGGAGGTAGGGCAAATGTCGTGCCCGAACCCGTCAGCTCACCCGGTAGGCGTACGACGTGAACGAGGAGAGCGCCACCCCGTGCTGAACGGCCGCAAGCGACTCATCACCCTGCTGTCCGTAGGGACCCTGGTCGCCACCGTGGGCTTCCTGCCCTCCACCGCGAACGCCGAGCCGGACATCGACGACGTCCAGGCTCGCGTCGACAAGCTCTACCACCAGGCCGAGCAGGCCCAGGAGCGCTACAACGACGCCAAGCTGGAGCTGGTCTCGCTGCAGCGCGACCTCGACCTGCTCGAGGCCGACCAGGGCCGCCAGGACAAGCGCCTCGACGCCGTCCGCGAGCAGGTCCAGGACGCCGTGGTGCGCCAGTACGAGGGCCAGACCATGGACGCGGTCGGCCAGGTCGTCCTCTCCGAGGACCCGCAGAAGTTCCTGGCCACGCTGTCGACGATGTCGGCCTTCAACGACATGCAGGACCAGCTCTTCGACGACTACGCCACCGAGCTGAAGTCCCTCGACATCCGCAGCGACGCGACCGCCAAGCGCGCGGCCGAGGTCGCCGAGATCGAGGAGAAGCTCGCCGCGGAGAAGGAGGCCGTCGACGACAGGCTCGCCGAGGCCGAGGCGCTCCTGGACCGCCTCAAGGAGGAGGAGCGCGAGGAGATCCTCTCGCGCGGCAACACCACCCGCCTGCCCTCCGACGTCCCGGCCTCCGGCCGTGCGGCCGCCGCCGTCCAGTACGCGCTGGCCCAGGTCGGCGACGCCTACGTCTACGGCGCGGCCGGCCCGAGCGCCTTCGACTGCTCCGGCCTCACCATGATGGCCTGGGCCCAGGCCGGCGTCGGCCTCCCGCACTCCTCCAGCGCCCAGTACGGCTCCGGTCCGCACATCGCGATGAGCGACCTCCAGCCCGGCGACCTGGTCTTCTACTACAGCCCGATCAGCCACGTCGGCATGTACATCGGCAACGGCATGATCGTGCACGCCGCCAACCCGAGCACCGGCGTCGTCGTCTCGAGCGTGTCCTCGATGCCGTACTCCGGAGCCGTCCGACCCGGCTGAGTGGTCCACAATGCCCGAGTGAAGACCGGCCGCCCCCTCTCGTGGGTGGCCGGTCTTTCGCTGTTCCTGCTCCTCGCCACCGGGCTCGTCGCGTGGGCGGTCGTCGACGACGACCCCTACGTCGCGCCCACCCCCTCCGCACCGAGCAGCACCGGGGTCTCCCCGGCGCTCGCGGCCGCCGCGCTCCGAGACCTCGAGGAGGCGGTCACCGACGGTGACGATCAGGCGGCCCGAGCCCTCGCGCCCGCGGGCGACGACGAGGCCGCCGACCGGCTGGCCGGCATCGTCGCCAACGCCGAGGAGGCCGGCGTCGAGGACTTCACGCTCCGCTTCGTCGACGCCGAGGGCACCCAGGGCTACGCCGACGCGACCTGGCGCTTCCGAGGCTTCGACCGCGCGCCGGCGTACGCCGAGGTCACCGTCGGCCTCGCGGGCGAGGGCGACCGGGTCGCGATCACCGGCTTCGGCGGCGGCGACCGGATCTCACCGCTGTGGCTCTCGGGACCGGTGGAGGTGCGCCGGTCGGCCGGCAGCCTGGTGCTGGTCGACGGGACGCCCGCGGAGGCCGACGACTACGCGACCCGCGCCGCCGCCGCCGTACCGGTCGTGCGCGCGGTCCTGCC
>JAEZKN010000174.1 GCA_023415395.1 Actinomycetes bacterium | reverse complement strand
TGCCAGCACGCCGGCGATCACCTCGGGCCGGTGGTTGAGCCGCCGGTCGCGCACCACGTCCCAGAGGCTGCCGACCGCGCCCGCCTTGGGGTCCCAAGCACCGAAGACCACCCGCTCGGCGCGGGCCAGCACAGCCGCTCCGGCACACATGGTGCACGGCTCGAGCGTCACGACCAGGGTGTGGCCGTCGAGCCGCCACTCCCCGCGGGCGCGCGCCGCCGCCCGCAGCGCGACCACCTCGGCGTGCCCGGTCGGGTCGTGGTCGGCCTCGCGGACGTTGCGGCCGCGTCCCACCGGCGTACCGGCCGGGTCGAGGACGACGGCGCCGATGGGGACGTCGCCGGTGGCGAGTGCGGCGCGCGCCTCGTCCAGCGCGGCCCGCATCGCGGGCTCCCAGGAAGCGCTCACGCGGAGGTGAGGCCGACGGCGTCGTCGAAGAGCTCGCCGAACCCGAGGCGGCGGGCGATGTCGGAGAGCATCTCGTCAGGGTAGAGGTCGCCGTCGTCGAGCAGCACCGCCAGGTCCATGGCGTGCAGACCGAGGTCACCGAGCAGGTCGAGGTCGCCCGCGGGCACCTGGTCGTCCTCGTCCTCGGGCTCCGGCAGGTGCAGGAAGTCGACCACCGAGCCGGCCAGCTCCCACTCCTCCGCGGCGGTGATGTCGGAGAGAAGGACACGGGTGCTCGGGCCCGCGACGCGCACGATCACGAAGAAGTCCTCGTCGATCGCGATCATCGCGACCGCACCGCCGTCGCCCGGGAAGCGGCGCAGCGCGTGGGCGACGCTCTCGACGTCGTCGAGCAGGTCGTGGGCGAGCTCCTCGACGGTCCAGCGGCCGTCCTCGCGGAAGGCCGCCAGGGCGAAGTCGATCCCCTCGAGCTGGTCGGCCATGGAAGTCCTCCGTTCCGGGAGCGGTCCGCGTTCCAGCGTGACAGACCCTCGCGGTGCGGCCAACCCCTTTCAGGGCCTAGGGTTCGCACCATGCGCACGCACGTCGTCGACCACCCGCTCGTCGCCCACAAGCTGACCCACCTGCGCGAGGAGCACACCGACTCGCCGACCTTCGGGCGCCTCGCCGACGAGCTGGTCACGCTGCTGGCCTACGAGGCCACGCGTGACGTCCGGGTGACGCCGTACGACATCACCACGCCGGTCGCGCCGACCACCGGCGTCTCGCTGGCCACCCCGAAGCCGCTGGTGGTGCCGATCCTGCGCGCCGGCCTCGGCATGCTCGACGGCATGATGCGCCTGCTGCCGACGGCCGAGGTGGGCTTCCTCGGCATGATCCGCAACGAGGAGACGCTGGAGGCCTCGACCTACGCCGAGCGGCTGCCCGACGACCTCTCCGGGCGCCAGTGCTACGTGCTCGACCCGATGCTCGCCACCGGCGGCACGCTCGCAGCGGCGATCAAGTTCCTCACCGACCGCGGCGCCGACCACATCACCGCGATCTGCCTCCTGGCCGCCCCCGAGGGCTGCACCCGTCTGGAGCAGGACCTCGAGGGCCTCGACGTCCCGGTCACGGTCGTCACCGCCGCCCTCGACGAGCGGCTCAACGAGAAGGGCTACATCGTCCCCGGCCTCGGCGACGCCGGCGACCGGCTGTACGGCGTCGCGGGCTGAGTCTCGCGGGTCTCGATACACCCCGCTCGTCCCTCGCGGCGCACTCGACCACCCTCGTCGGTCGAGTAGCGAGCGCCAGCGAGCGTATCGAGACCTGCGTGAACGTGGCTGCGATCCCGGGGCACCTCACCCCGGGAAGACGGGCACGGTGCCGGTCGCGACCAGCACCATGAGGACGCCCACCAGGATCCCGAGGGCGAGGTAGGTCCACTCCTTGCTGGTCCGGCTCTCGTCGGACTCGGGCGCGTCGTACCGGTGCCCGTCGGGGCGGCCGAGACGCTCGTCGTCGTCAGTCATGCCCCCTCAACGACGCACCGGCCCGGACGTCACCGGTGACGACAGGTCGCCGGTGACTACAGGGCCTTGACCGCGTTGAGCAGCTTGCCCAGCGACTCCTTCGCGTCGCCGAAGAGCAGCGTGGTCTTGGGGTCGAAGAGCAGCTCGTTCTCGATGCCGGCGAAGCCGGGCCGCATCGAGCGCTTCATGAACACGATCTGCTTGGCCTCGTCCGCGTCGAGGATCGGCATGCCGTAGATCGGGGCGCCGGGGGTGGTCTTGGCCGCCGGGTTGACCACGTCGTTGGCGCCGACGACCAGCACCACGTCGGTGTGCTTGAAGTCGCCGTTGATCTCGTCCATCTCCACCAGCTGCTCGTAGGGCACCTGCGCCTCGGCGAGCAGGACGTTCATGTGGCCGGGCATCCGGCCCGCGACCGGGTGGATGGCGTAGTCGACCTGGGTGCCGCGGGCGCTGAGCACGTCCACGAGCTCGCGCAGGGTGTGCTGGGCCTGGGCGACCGCGAGGCCGTAGCCGGGGACGACGATCACCCGGTCGGCGTACCCCAGCAGGATCGCGACGTCCTCCGGCCCCGCGGACCGCACGGGCCGGTCGGACGCCTCGCCGGCACCGAGCGTCGAGCCGCCCCGGAGCGCCCCGAAGAGGATGTTGGCCACCGAGCGGCCCATCGCGCGGGCCATGAGCAGGGTCAGGTAGGTGCCGGACGCACCGACGAGCGTGCCGGCCACCAGCAGCACCACGTTGGACAGCACGTAGCCGCCGGCGGCGACGGTGAGGCCGGTGAACGCGTTGAGCAGCGAGATCACGATCGGCACGTCCGCCCCGCCGACCGGCAGCACGAGGAGTACGCCGATCAGCAGCCCCAGCAGCGCGAGCACGATGCCGATCCAGATCGCGGGACCGGTGACGGTGAGCACGCCGAGGACGAGCGTGGCCAGGCCGGCCAGGCCGAACGCCACCGGCAGCCCGGGGAAGACCACGGGCCGGGAGGTCATCAGCTCCTGCAGCTTGGCGAAGGTGACGACCGAGCCGGAGAAGGAGATCGAGCCGACCGCGATCGTGAACGCGGTCGCCGCGAAGACGAACCAGGAGTAGGCCTCCTCGTGCGGGATCATCTCGTGCAGCTCGAGCAGCGCCACGAGCGCGGCCGCGCCGCCGCCCACGCCGTTGAAGAGCGCCACCATCTGCGGCATCTGCGTCATCTGCACCTTGCGGGCGCCGACGACGCCGACCACCGAGCCGACCGCGATCGCCGCCAGGATCAGCGGCACGTGGTCGAGGTCGAGGTAGAGGAAGGGGACCACCACGGCGACGACCGCCGCGCCGGCGCCCACCAGGTTGCCGGCGCGGGCGGTGCGCGGGCCGGAGAGCCCCTTGAGCGCGAGGATGAAGCAGACCGCGCAGGCCAGGTAGACCAGCTGCACCCAGGTCGGCATCAGGCGGCCCCGCCGTTCGACGGAGCGTCGGCCGGAGCCGCGGGCTTCTTCTTGCGCACGAACATCTGCAGCATCCGGTCGGTCACGACGAACCCGCCGACCATGTTGACCGCGGCCAGCACGATCGCGACCAGCCCGACGACGAGCGCGACGTCGCTGTCGGTCGTGCCGGTCACGAGCACCGCGCCGAGCAGGATGATCCCGTGGATGGCGTTGGCGCCGGACATCAGCGGCGTGTGCAGCGTCGAGGAGACCTTGGCGATCACCTCGATGCCGACGAACACGCTCAGGATGAAGATGGTCAGCCAGACCACGGCCGCGCTCATCGAGACGTCCATCAGCTCGCTCCTTCCAACGCCGCGCGGGCGGGCTCGTGCCGGACCTCCCCGGCGGGGGTCACGCACGACCCCACGACGATCTCGTCCTCGAAGTCCGGGTCGAGGGCACCGTCGCGGGTCAGCAGCGTCACGAGGTTGACGATGTTCTGGGCGTAGAGCCTCGAGGCCGGCCCGGGCATCTGCGAGGGCACGTTCTGACCGCCCCAGACCTGGGCGTTGCCGATCCGCACGACCTCACCGGGCACGGCTCCCTCGACGTTGCCCCCGCTCTCGGCCGCGAGATCGACGACCACCGAGCCGGGCCTCATCTGCTCGACCATCCCGCTCGTCACCAGCAGCGGCGCCCGGCGGCCGGGGACCGCGGCCGTCGTGATCAGCGCGTCCGCCGCGGCGACGTACGGCGCCAGCCGCTCCATCTGCAGCGCGGCGCGCTCCTCGGTCATCTCCCGGGCGTAGCCGCCCGCGCCCTCGAGCGTGTCGAGCTCGAGGTCGATCGCCTGGGCGCCCATCGAGCGGATCTCCTCCGCGGCGGCCGCCCGGACGTCGTAGGCCTTCACGACCGCGCCGAGCCGCTTGGCGGTCGCGATCGCCTGGAGGCCGGCGACGCCCGCGCCCAGCACCACGACCTCGGCCGGCGGGACCGTGCCCGCGGCGGTCATGTTGAGCGGGAAGAAGCGGCGCAGCATCCCGGCCGCGACGATCGCGCAGCGGTAGCCCGAGACCAGCGCCTGCGAGGAGAGCGCGTCCATCGACTGAGCCCGCGAGATCCGCGGCACCAGCTCCATCGCGAACGACGTCACGCCGCCGTCGCGCAGGGCCGCCACCACCTCGGGCTCGGCACTGCCGGGGCCGGTGGGCAGGAAGGACACCGTCGTGGCGCCCGGCCGCAGCCGTCGCACGACGTCGGTCCCGGGCGGTTGCACCGAGACGAGCAGGTCGGCCTGCTCGACCGCACCCGCGTCCACCGACGCGCCCGCCGCCACGTAGTCGGCGTCGGCGATCAGCGCGTGCCGGCCGGCGTCGGGCTCCACCAGGACGTCGTACCCGAGGGCGGTCAGCCTGCCGACCAGCTCGGGGACCATCGCCACCCGGGCCTCGCCCTCGCGGGTCTCTCTCGCCACAGCGATCTTCACCTCAGGCAACCTAGCCCAGTCCGGTGGTTCTTCGTGGACCTTCGTACGCTGGGCCGGTGACCAGCAGCGGGACGAGCGCGTCGAGCGAGGAGGCGTTCCGTCGCTTCATGCTCGAGCACCGCTTCGGCATGGACGAGGTCGTCACCAAGCTCAACATCCTGCGGGACGAGTTCCTGCACCTGCACGACTACAACCCGATCGAGAGCGTGACCTCCCGGCTGAAGTCGCCGGAGAGCCTCCTGGAGAAGATCCAGCGCAAGGGCCTCGACCTCGACGAGCACCCGTCCTTCGACGAGGTCCGCGAGCGGGTGGTCGACATCGCCGGCGTGCGGGTGGTGTGCAGCTTCACCTCGGACGTCTACCGGGTCTTCGACGTGCTGGCCCACCAGCCGGACGTGCGGGTGGTCGAGGTGCGCGACTACATCCTGGAGCCCAAGCCCAACGGCTACCGCAGCCTGCACGCGCTGGTCGAGGTCCCGGTCTTCCTCTCCGAGGGCACCAGGCCGGTCGGCGTCGAGGTCCAGTTCCGCACGATCGCCATGGACTTCTGGGCGAGCCTGGAGCACAAGATCTACTACAAGTACCGCCGCGACGTGCCGCCGGAGCTGCTGGCCGGCCTGCGCGACGCCGCCGAGACGGCCTACGCGCTCGACTCCGACATGGAGCGGCTGCACGAGGACGTCCGCCGACTCGAGCCGCCCGACGGCGAGGCCGTCGACAGCATCCCCGACCGGGCGCCGGACGCCGCGCTGCTCGCCGCCCTGCGCCGGATCGGCGCTCAACCCGAGCGAGGTCCCGAGAGAGGTCCCGCGAGCGGGAGCTCCGCGATCGTCTCGTAGCGCGGCCGCCCACGCGGGCCCTCGCCGAGGTACGACGCCACCAGCGTCACCCGGTCCACGGTCCACCGCGGCCCGGCGTAGGCGTCGAGCAG
>JAEZKN010000134.1 GCA_023415395.1 Actinomycetes bacterium | reverse complement strand
CGGAAGGCCATCCGCTCGCGCTCGCGGTCCACCACGAGCCGGGTCGCCACCGACTGCACGCGGCCGGCGGAGAGGCCGGACATGACCTTCTTCCACAGCACCGGGCTGACCTCGTAGCCGTAGAGGCGGTCGAGGATGCGTCGGGTCTCCTGGGCCTCGACGAGGTCCATGGCCAGCTCGCGCGGGTTCTCGGCGGCGGCCAGGATCGCGGGCTTGGTGATCTCGTGGAAGACCATCCGCTTGACCGGGATGCCCTTCGGCTTCAGCTCGTCGAGCAGGTGCCAGGCGATGGCCTCCCCCTCGCGGTCCTCATCGGTGGCGAGGTAGAGCTCGTCGGCGTCCTTGAGCAGCGTCTTGAGCTTGGAGATGTGCGACTTCTTGTCGCGCGGCACGACGTAGTAGGGCTCGAAGCCGTTGTCGACGTCGACCGCGAGGCGGCCCCACGGCTTGTCCTTGATCTTGGCCGGGGTGTCGGCGGCGCTGTTGGGCAGGTCGCGGATGTGACCGATGGAGGACTCGACGACGTAGCCCTGTCCGAGGTACCCGCCGATCGTGCGGGCCTTCGCCGGGGACTCGACGATCACCAACTTGTGGGCCACTGCGACTTCTCTCTCCCTGCGTGCACACCGGTCTCGGGGTGCTCCGGCCGAACACGGTAGCGCGAACACGCTCGAACGCATTCCCCCCGGCCCTCAACGTTCGGGGACCTGCCGTCGTCAGGAGAGAGTAGGTGAGAGGCACGACGACCCCCTCGGGAGGCCGGGAGATGGACCCATCGATGGACAGCGACTTCCACGACTTCGTGGCGGCGCAGACCCGCCCGCTGCTCGGGCTCGCGCACGCGTTGACCGCGAACCCGCACGACGCGTGGGACCTGACGCAGGAGACGCTGGCGCGTCTCGGCGAGCGGTGGGGACGGACCCGGTTCGACGAGCCGGCGGCGTACGCCCGCACGGTGATGGTGCGCCTCAACATCGACCGGATCCGGCGGCTGCGGCGTGAGCTGCCGCTGCTGGGCACGCCCCACGAGGACGTGCCGGTCGAGGTCGTCGGCGAGCTCGACGGCTGGCTCGTCGAGGCGCTCGCGACCCTCTCGCCCCGGCAGCGCACCGCGCTGGCGCTGCGCTACGTCGAGGACCTCGACGTGCGCGGGATCGCCCAGCGGATGGGCTGCTCGGAAGGAACGGTGAAGAGCCAGCTCTCCCGCGGGACCGAGCGGCTCCGGACCCACGCCCGCGAGCGGGGCGTGCTCCGCGCGACGACGGAAGGACTGGCATGAGCGAGCAGCAGATCAGGGACGGCTTCGAGCAGCTGGAGGGTGCGCTGGCGCCCCCGCTGGACGCGACGAGCCGAGTGGACCGGCTGGTCCGGGTACGCCGGCGTCGCCGGCGTACCGGCCTCGCGGTGGGTGCCGTGGCCGGCGTCGCCGCGCTCGGCGCGGTGGTCCTCGTCGGTCTCGGCGGCGACGGCGGTGGCGGGACCCCGGTGGCGGTGGACCCGCCCCCGGCCGGGCTGGTCCTGGAGCGCCCGGACGGCACCACGGTCCGCTTCGACGACGTCGAGGTCTCGTGCAGCCCGCCCATGGTCCAGGGCGACAACCGCCCGATCGACAAGCCGAGGCCGGGGACCATCTGGGCCGCCAGCCCGATCGAGCTCGCCGGGCCGCTCGGGGAGGAGGAGCCCGACCTGGTGCAGCCGTTCGTGATGATCGAGGGCAAGGTCGCGCAGCTGCAGGACCAGCCCACGCTCGAGCTCCCGATCGACGGCCCGGGCAACTCCGACACCTACCCGATGACGCTCTTCGTCGCCGACACCGTGGGCGGCACCGCGGACGACCCGGGCAACGAGGCGGCGAGCTCGGCGGGCGGGTCCGGCACCGTCCGGGTCCTCGAGGCGTCCTGCGACCCGGTGCCGGTGCTGCGGCTCGAGGTCGACGCGGTGCTCGGCAGCGAGGAGGGCAAGCAGGACCTGGGGCTGGTGGGCGAGCTGCGCTGATCTCCGGTCGAGACACCAGGAATGGCCCCTGAACGGCCCGGAAGAGGGCCGATTCAGGTGTCTCGACCGCCCAGGAGCGCGGCGCGGGTCATCTCGTCCGCGGGGTAGAACGCCTCGATCGCCAGCTCGGAGACGGTGACCTCCCGAGGCGTGCCGAAGACGGTCGTCGTCGACAGGAACGACAGCTCGGCGCCGCCGGCCCGCAGCCGCAGCGGCACCACGAGACCCGGAGTGGACCGCCCGGCCGCCGTCCGCGGGCCGAGCTCGCGCAGCAGGCCGGCGAGCCGGTCGTCGCCACGGGCGTCGTGCTCATGGGCCAGCCGGGCGAGGAGGTGGTCGCGCCACTCATCGAGGTTGACGATGCGCGGCGCGAGTCCTCCGGGGTCCAGCGTCAGCCGGATCACGTTCACGGGGGGCTCCAGCAGCCGCGGCGCGACACCGTCGAGCAGCGCGTAGACCCCGTCGTTCGCCGCGACCAGGTCCCACCCGGCGTCGACGACCAGCGCGGGGAACGGCAGGTGGGCCGCCAGGATGCCCTCGATGGCCGCGCTCACCTGGGCCATCGGCGGCTCGTCGAGCCGGTGCTCGGGGTGCGCCGGGGCGAAGCCGCCCGCGAGCAGCACCTTGTTCTGCTCACGCAACGGCACGTCGAGGTGGTCGCACAGCCGCAGGATCATGTCGGGGCTGGGCCGGGACCGACCGGTCTCCACCCAGCTCAGGTGGCGGCTCGACACCCCGGCCCGGTGCGAGAGCTCGAGCTGGGACAGGCTGCGCCGGCGGCGCCAGTCGCGCAGCAGGGCGCCAGGACTCTGCGTCATGACCCGACCGTAGGGCGCCGGCGGCCCGGACCCCATGACCTGCGAGGTCATCGACGCCGTGACGCCGGCGCGGTGAGGTGGGACACCAGCAACCACCCGCACCGAGAGGAACCCGACATGTCCACTCCCGCCTACGCCATCGCCTACCTCCGCGAGGTCGACCTCGGCCCCGCGATCGCCACCTACCTCGAGCGCATCGACGCCACCCTGGCGCCGTACGGCGGCCGGTTCCTGGTCCACGGTGGCCGGATCGACGCCGTCGAGGGCGAGTGGCCCGGCGACGTCGTGATCGTCGCGTTCCCGGACGCCGACGCCGCCCGCGCGTGGTACGAGTCCCCGGCCTACCAGGAGATCCTGCCGCTGCGCACCGAGCACAGCCGGTCGGTCGCCGCGATCGTCCCGGGCGTCCCTGCCGGATACCGCGCCGTCGACAAGCTCGTGGAGCTGCTCCCCGACCGGGCCTGACGCTCGGGGAGGTTCACCCGGCGGTGAGGAACCCCTCGGCGACGAGCTCTCGGACCACCGGCAGGTAGGTCGCGCGGGTCTCGGCGGGGTCCAGATCGAGCAGCTGGCTCACCGCGTCGAGGATCTGGCCGACGCTCAGGTCGCCGTCGCACGCGCCGACCAGCGCCGCCTCCACGGTGTCGACCTGGCGAGCCCGGCGGAAGCCGCGCTGCTGGCGCAGCAGCACCGTCTCGGGGTCCTCGGCGCCCGGCGCGCCGAGGGTCTCCTGGCGGACGTCGACCCGGGTCACCAGCCGCGAGTCCGGGCCGACGGCGGCGTCGACGCCGGTCGCCCAGTCCCGGATCGCCGGAGCGATCGGCTGCTCGACGTCGTAGGGCCACTCGAGCGTCTCGCGGACCGAGCCGCCGCTGCGCCGCAGGTTGATCCAGCCGAAGCCGATGCCCTCCACGCCCTGCTTCTCCAGCCAGGAGAGCCAGGCGTCGTAGCGGACGAGGTAGTCCGGTGCCCCGTGCAGGCCGGCGTCCTTGAGCCAGAGCTCGGCGTACGCCGCCGGGTCCAGGACCTCACGCTGCACCACGAAGAGGTCGCACCCCTCCGGGACCCAGTCGGCCAGCCGCTCGCCCCACGGGACGCCGTCGGCGATCGCCCAGTTGGCCAGCACCTGGCACCAGCCGCCCTCGGCGAGGTGCTCCGGTGCCTGCCGGACGATGTTCTCGACGGCCAGATCGCCGGGCAGGCCGGAGTCGCGGTAGACCAGGCGCTCGTCGGTGCCCGACGAGATCACGAAGGGCGGATTGGTCGCGATCAGGTCGAA
The DNA here is from genome assembly GCA_023415395.1 of Actinomycetes bacterium. GTDB lineage: Bacteria > Actinomycetota > Actinomycetes > Propionibacteriales > Nocardioidaceae > Nocardioides. The sequence continues at coordinate 2,098 of JAEZKN010000134.1, read as the reverse complement.
CCGCTCCCCCGCCACCGGCTCGAAGAACGAGCCCTCGCGGACGTCGACCGGGACGCGGACGTCGTTCAGCGCGGTGTTGAAGCGCGCCAGGCGCAGGGCCCGCTGGTTCACGTCGGTGGCGACGACCTCCCGGCTGTGGGTGGCCAGGTGCAGCGCCTGCACACCGCACCCGGTGCCGAGGTCCAGCGCCCGGCCGACGTCGTCGCGCAGCGTGAGCTGGGCCAGCGAGGTCGACGCCGAGCTGATGCCGAGCACGTGGTCGGCCCCGACCCGGCCGTTGCCGCCGTCGAGGCCGGGCGTCAGGTCGCTCACCACCCACAGGTGGTGGTCGTCGGCGGCGTACGGGCGCACGTCCAGCCGCGCCGCCACCTCGCCGACGCTCTGCTCGAGGAAGCCCTCGGCGGCCAGCCCGTCGACCAGGCCGGGGAGCGCGCGCTGGGCGGCCGCCACCTCGACCGGCGCTTGCAGGAGGAAGAGCCGGATCAGGGTCTCGAGCGGCCAGCCACCCGTCGTACGCCGCAGTCCCGGGGTCGTCTCGTTGCGCCCGAGCGCCGCGTGCGCGACCGGCCCGAGCACCTCGGCGACCGCGTCGTAGGTGTAGCCGGCCATCACGAGCGCGGCCCGCAGCCGCTGCGGCAGGTCGGGGAGACTGGCGTCGGTCACGACCCGAGCGTAGGCCCTCCTGACCCCACTCCGGTCCAGACAACCTGCGTCGGAAATGCTCGTGACGGGCATCACCCCGCCGAGAGATCTCGCGCTGCCCTGGGAGGGGTCACATGCATCGGTTCCACCGCGCGCTCGGCGTGCTCGTCGCCACCACCGTCGCCACCACCCTCGCCACGGCCGGGCTGACCCTCGGCGTGGCCTCGCCGACCCAGGCGCGGCCGGCGGAGACGGCCCGCCTGGACCTGCCGCTGCCGCAGCCCGACCAGCTGCCCCGGCTCACCGGCGTGCCCGTCGTCGGGCAGGTGCTCAGCGTGACCCAACCGGTCTGGAACCTCCTCCCGGGCGTGCTCGACACCGACATCACCTGGCTGTGCAACGGCTCCCCCATCCCGGGGACCGACGGGGTCTGGTCCTTCGTGCCGACCGAGGCCCAGCAGGGCTGCACGATCACGGCGAGCGTGGTCACGACCGTCCTGGGCTTCCTGCCGCTCGAGATGGTCACCAACGCGCTGCTGATCCCCTTCGCCACCGGCGGAGAGACCGCCGTGACCGCGGCCGGCGCCCCCACGGTCACCGCGGGCCCCGGCGGGCCCAAGGTGGGCACGGTGCTGACGACGAGCCAGCCGGAGTGGCACCAGGACGGCGTCACCAGCACCTACCAGTGGCTGCGCGACGGGCAGCCGATCGCCGCGGCGACCACCGCCACCTACCGTCTCGTCGCGGCCGACCTCGACCGGCCGATCTCGGTGCGCGCGACCGGGCGCAAGGACGGGCTGAGCGACAGCACGGTCACCAGCAACGCGGTCGTCGCCACCCTCGGCGACGCCCCGACGCCGACGACGCAGCCGACCATCGCCGGGAGCGGGGTCGTGGGGCGGCTCCTCACCGTGAGTCCCGGGAGCTGGGGCACCGGCGACACCCCGGCGTACGACTACCAATGGCGCCGCGACAACGCGGCCATCGCGGGGGCCACGGCCTCCACCTACACGCCCACGGTCGAGGACGTGGGCCGGGTCCTCACGGTCACGGTGACGGCGACGCGCCCGGGCTTCCGGCCCGGGACCTTCCGCACCTCCGGGGTCAGCGTCCCCCGGCTCGCCTCGTCGCTGCGAGCCACGCTGGCGAAGAAGAGGATCAAGCAGGGCCGCGCGACGTCGATGACCGTCGTCCTGACCGTGCCCGGCCTCGACCGCCCGACGGGCACGCTCACGGTCCTCGACGGCTCCCGGGCGCTCGCCGCCATCGCCCTGAGGGCCGCCCAGACCGGCAAGGTCACCGTCCCGCTCCGCGGGCTCAAGCCCGGCGTGCACCGGCTGAGGGTCACCTACGCCGGGTCGGACCTGGCGACCGAGGCCGCCTCCCAGGTCGTGAAGCTCACCGTCGCGAAGGCGAAGAAGCCCAAGAAGTAGTCCAGGGAATCACTCCTCCGAAC
>JAEZKN010000400.1 GCA_023415395.1 Actinomycetes bacterium | reverse complement strand
GTCGGCGGCAGCGACCTCACCGGCCGGGCGCCCCAGCAGCACGACGTGGCTGCGCCGGTCGGATCCGGGCTTCAGGAGGACCGGGTTCATCGCAGGCTCGGGCTCCACCCGGGCGGCTTGGGCCTGGATCCACTGGGCCCGTCCGATCTCCGCCATGCCACCGTCGGGCGCACGGCAGACCATCGAGTTGTTGGACATGTTCTGCGCCTTGTACGGCGCGACGCGCACGCCGCGGCGGGCGAAGGCCCGGCACAGTCCGGTGGTGACGATCGACTTGCCGGCATCGGAGTTGGTACCGGCGACCAGCAGCCCGCTCACCGCTTGCCGGTCGACCCGGACTGCTGGGCGAGGCGGTCGGCCCACTGGAGCGCCCAGGTGTTCATCGTCTCCAGGGAGCGAACGAGTGCCTTGCCCTCCGGGGTCAGCGCGTATCCGACGTCGGTCCGCGTGACGATGCCGGCCTCGGTGAGCTCTCCCAGACGAGCGGTCAGGACGCTCGACGACACTCCGTCACACTGAGCCTGGAGCGCACGGAACGTCGGTGCTGCGTCCCGGCGCAGCTCCCACAGGATGCGCAACGCCCAGCGGCGGCCGAGCAGGTCGAGCAGTGCCATGATCGGGCGGCCGGTGACCGAGCCCCTGGCGGGCCGACCGGGTCTCGGCGGCTGCCGCGACGTGCTCATGCGTCTCCGCGGTGCATCGGCAGCTCGGGGGTGCCGGCCTCGTTGGTCAGCCGGGGCACGCGCGTCGCGAAGCTGATCGCGTGGTACCAGCCGCACAGGAGGAGCAGGTCGATGGCCCCCTCCTCGCCGATGAAGGCGACCAGCTCGGCCCAGAGGGCATCATCGATGTCTCGGTGGTCGACCAGGGCGTCGACGGCCCGCAGCACCAGGCGATCGCCGGCGTCGGTCCAGCAGGCGTCGTCGGGTGAGCCGCCGCCGGTCGACTCGACCTGCTCCGCCGTGAGGCCGGCCTTTCCCGCGAAGACGGCGATGTGCACGCCCCACTCGTAGGAGCTGCCGCACCGAGCGGTCGTCCGGTCGATCACGAGCTCGCGGTGCCGCAACGAGAGGCCGCAGCTGGAGGATAAGTAGTACCTGCCCCACTGGAGGATGGCGTTGGCGCGCTCGGGCTTGCGCGCGAAGAGCCGGAAGATCTGCAGCGGGCCACCCATCGCGGCGAGCAGATCGTCCGTGGCGCCGTCGTACGGCGGCTCGACGGGCCGCAGCCGAGGTGCCGGGGCCTGATCCCGAATCATGGGCCCACCATAGTCACAAGTGCTTCGAAATAAGAAGCAGGCGAGCTCCGAGGCAGCGGTGTCTGAGTTACCTGCTGGTCTGGGAACGGATGAGCCGTCGACTCGTGGTCGTTCAGTCATCTGACTCAAGTGCGCAAGGCGGTCGGACGGAGAGCATGAGGCTCGTCCACCCAGCACCGGAGGCATGTGATGTCTGAGCCCGTCAAGCCCGTCCTGGAGCCGCCCGCGCAGGCGTTCGCCGACGCGAACGCGAACCCGCCGTTCCTCTACCAACTGGCCCCGGAGCAGGGCCGCAAGATCGCCGAGACCGTCCAGACCGATCCGCCTCCGGTCGTCGCCGAGGCCGAGGTCGAGGACCTCGTCGTCGAGGGTGGGCCGACCGGCTCGGTGCGGGTCCGGATCGTGCGGCCGGTCGGCTCGGCCGGTACGACGCTGCCGGTGATCCTCTACGTCCACGGACTCGGGTGGGTGTTCGGCGGCCCGGTGACCCACGACCGCCTGGTCCGCGAGCTCGTGGCGGGCACCGGCGCGGCCGTGGTGTTGCCCGCCTACGACCACGCACCCGAGGCGAAGTACCCCACGCAGATCGAGCAGGTCTACGCCGTCACCGAATGGCTGCGCGCCCACGGCGGCGATCACGGCCTCGACGCGACCCGCGTCGCGGTAGCCGGCGACTCCGTGGGCGGCAACATGGCCACGGTCACCGCGATCCTCGCCAAGCAGCGTGGTGGCCTCGCGCTGCGCGGCCAACTCCTCTACTACCCCGTCACGGACGCGAGCTTCGACACCGCTTCCTACCACCAGTTCGAGACCGGCTACTTCCTGGCACGCGAGGGCATGAAGTGGTTCTGGGACCAGTACACGACCGACCCGGCGCAGCGCGCCGAGATCACGGCCTCGCCGCTGCGAGCGACGGCTGATGAGCTCTCCGGCCTGCCGCAGGCGATGGTGATCGTCGCTGAGGCCGACGTGCTCCGCGACGAGGGCGAGGCCTACGCCGCGAAGCTCCGGGCCGCCGGCGTGCCGGTGACCACGATGCGGTACGCCGGGATCATCCACGACTTCGTCGGCCTGAACCCGCTGCGCCACACCTTCGCCGCTCAGGAGGCGATCACCCAGGGCATCGCGTTCCTCTCGCGCGTGCTCGCCGAAGCCTGACCCGGCTGCCTGCCGTCGAGGCCGGCACACCAGGAGCGGGCGCCCGCGACCGGTGCGATGATCGCCACCCACTCCGCTCCCGTGTTCCTGCCCTCACCCGCCCTAGGGTGAGGCCGTGACCGGACTCGAGCAGGCGGCGATCGTCGTCACCGGTCTCGTGGCCGGCGTGATGACCTCGACCGTCGGGGTCGCCTCGCTGCTCAGCTTCCCCGTCCTGGTCGCGCTCGGCATCCCGCCGGTCGTCGCCAACGCCTCGAACACCGTCGGCATGGTGCCGGCGAGCCTCAGCGGCTCCGTCGGCTACCGCGAGGAGCTGCGGGTCCACCCCAAGGTGACCGCCGCGGTGATCACGACGTGCGCGGCAGGGGCGGTGCTCGGTGCCGCGCTCCTGCTGGCGCTGCCGGCGGAGGTCTTCGAGGCGATCGTGCCGTGGCTGATCCTCGGCACCTGCCTGCTCGTCGGCGCGCAGCCGCGGATCAGCCGCTGGCTGCGCCGCACCCACGACGACACCCCGGCCGAGCACGTGCGCCTCTCGCCACCGACGACCGTCTTCGCGACCCTCGTGGGGGTGTACGGCGGCTACTTCGGTGCCGGGTCGGGCGTGATGATGATGGCGGTGCTCGGCCTCGGCTCGAACCTGGAGTTCCGCGTCGTCAACGCCCTCAAGACGCTGGCCATCCTGGCCAGCAACCTGGTCGCGACGGTGATCTTCGTGCTCGTCGCGGAGCTCGACTGGCGTGCGGCCCTGCTGCTCGCCGCCGGCTCGGTGGTGGGCGGCTACGTCGGCGCGCGCGTCGGCCACCGGGTGAACCCGACCCTGCTGCGCTCGCTGATCGTGCTGGTCGGCGTCACCGCGGCGGCGTCGATGATCCTCTAGCCGCAGCCGAGTCCGGGAACATCCGGTCGAAGCGCGCGAAGAGCCGGTCGGTGAGCCGCGGCGCGACCAGGTTCATCAGCTCGCCGACGTTGCCGGCCACGGTGTTGACGTGCGGCGGCCGCCGCTCGAGCGCACGCACCACGCGGGCCGCGGCCTGCTCGGGCGTCGCCCCGCGGCCGGCGTACGCCTCGGTCGGCGCGGTCATCGGCGTCCGGACGAGCGCGAACCGCATGTTGGTGAAGCGGACGTTGTCGGCGTAGGTCTCCCGCGCGATCGACCGGCTCCAGGAGTCGAGCGCGGACTTCGAGGCGATGTAGGCGCTGAACTTCGGCGCCCGCATCTGGACGCCCCACGTCACGATGTTCACCACGTGCCCGAAGCCCTGCGCACGCATCGCCGGCAGCAGCCCCATGGTCAACCGCGCCGGGCCGAGGAAGTTGATGGCCAGGCTGCGCTCGATGTCGTGGAACCGGTCGTGGCTCAGCGCGATCGAGCGCCGGATCGACCGTCCGGCGTTGTTGACCAGGTGGTCGACGGCGCCGTGCTCGGCGAGCACCCGCGCCACGAGCGCGTCGACCGCCTCGAGGTCCGTCAGGTCGCACGGGTACGCCGCCGCCCGACCGCCCTGCGCCTCGATGGCCGCCCGCACCCGGCCGAGCTCCTCGGCGCGGCGCGCGACGAGGAGGACCGTCGCGCCCCGGCGGGCGACGGCGAGGGCGGTGGCCTCACCGATCCCGCTCGATGCGCCCGTGACGAGCACCGTGCGGCCCGCCAGGCTCACGCGGTCTCCCAGCGGAAGAGCCTGGCCGCGACGAGCGTGGTCACGGTGGCGAAGACCGCGAGGTAGAGCATCGGCAGCAGCGCGGCCGTCCAGGGCTCGCCGCGCACCATCACGTCGAGCATGCCCTCGTTGAGGTGCTTGAGCGGCAGCACGTTCGAGATCGCCTGCAGCC
>JAEZKN010000488.1 GCA_023415395.1 Actinomycetes bacterium | reverse complement strand
GATGAGTTCAATGATTGGGAGAAAGTTTGCGCCGTGGCTCGCAGCCGCCGCGATCAGTGTCCTGTCCATCGCGTCCGCCGGCACGAGGTTCGCCGTCCCGACACCCAGCCAGGTGCCGACGTCGGTGAAGGCCGCCCGCGCCAGCTCGTCGCCGGCCTGCGCCGCCTCGCCGAGGGCAGGCCCCGCGAGGTCGTCGGGGCCGCCGTGCTCGCGTACGTAGCGCCGCAGCGCGTTGCCGGAGCAGTACTGCTCCCAGCAGCCGCTCCCGCCGCACTCGCAGTCGCGGCCACCCGGCACGACCTGCATGTGCCCGAACTCCCCTGCCATGCCGTTGTAGCCGCGGTGCACCGCGCCGTCGAGCACGACCGCGCCCCCGATGCCGGTCCCGAGGGTGATGACCAACGCGTCCCCGGCATCCCCCACGGCGCCGTACACGACCTCGGCACGGGCGGCGCAGTTGGCGTCGTTGTCGAGCACCACCGGCGCGCTCCAGCGCTCGGCCAGGCGCGCCCGCACGCCCTCGTCGCGCCACGGCAGGTGCGGCGCGAACCGCACCCGCTCCCCCTGCGCGTCCACGAACCCGGCCGCGGCGATCCCGATCGCGGAGGGGCGGCGCACCCCGGCGATCTCCTCGACCGCCTCGGTCAGCGTGTCCTCGATCAGCCGCGCCTCCACCCGTCGCCCCGGCGTCTCCCGCCGCGCCGTGCGCAGCACGCGACCCGTCGTCGACACCGCCGCGGCCAGCACCTTGGTGCCGCCGATGTCCACGCCGATGAAGAGAGCCACGAGGACATTCGACCAGATGAGCGCACCACGGTGGTCCAACCCGGCGGTTCGGCCCAGTGGTTCGGTCCGGTGGTTGGGGAGGTTGCGCAGCAACCGTCTCGAAACCACCCCGCCCGCCGGTGGTTGAGGAGGTTGCGCAGCAACCGTCTCGAAACCACCCCGCCCGCCGGTGGTTGAGGAGGTTGCGCAGCAACCGTCTCGAAACCCGACCGCCGGTGGTTGAGGAGGGCGTCCTGCGCCCGTCTCGAAACCACCCCGCCGACCCACCGGTGGTTGAGGAGGTTGCGCAGCAACCGTCTCGAAACCCCGCCCGGGTCGACCGCGGCAACCCGGGCCGCGAGGAACAACCCTCGTGGCCTGAAATCTTCACCAGCCGAAATGCCCAGACCCCTGTGGAAACAAGGAATCCAGGCCCTTCACTGTCGGTGGCCGATGCTTGAGTAGACCCATGACAGCGATCGCCACACCCCGCCACCGGGTCAGTGTCGCGACCGCACACCTCCACGACGAGCTCGACACCGTCCTCGACGCCTCCGTGTGGTCCATGGACCCCGCCGAGACCGCCGAGACCCTCACCGCCCTCGAGCGCGCTGCGGCCAGGATCAGCGAGCTCCAGGCCCGCGTCGCCGCCCACGCCGACCAGATCCACCTCGGTCACGACGTCGGCGCCTCGTCGGCCGCGAACTGGCTGGCCCACCAGACCAAGGCCACCCGCGCCTCGACCCACGCCACCGTCCGGCTCGGCCGATCCCTGGAGGACCACCCGGCCACCCGCGCCGCGCTCGCCGCCGGGGAGGTCCTGGCCGAGCAGGCCACGGTCGTGACCCGCTTGGTCGACCGCCTCCCCAACCACGTCTCCCACGAGCTGCGACAGCAGGCCGAGGCCCACCTCCTCGCCCAGGCCCGCCACCACGACGCACGAGCACTCAACCAGCTGGGCAAGCACCTCTACGAGGTCATCGCCCCCGACGAGGCCGACGCCCACGAAGCCGCGCTGCTGGAGCAGGAGGAGACCGCCGCGGCCAAGGCCACCCGGCTGACGATGTGGGACGACAGCGAAGGCCGCACCCACGGCACCTTCACCATCCCCACCGCAACCGCCGGCGCCGCCCTGCGCAAGGCCCTGGCCGCGATCATGGCCCCCAAGCACCAAGCGGCCACCACTGGCGCCGGGGTCGAACGCCGCCCCACCCCCGAAGCCAGTGGAGGAGCGTTCTGCGAGCTCATCACCCGCTACCCCGTCGACAAGCTCCCCCACACCGGCGGCGTCAACGCCACCGTCGTGGTGACCATCGACCTCGACGTCCTGCTCGGACGGCTCGAGCAGGCCGGGGTCCTCGACACCGGCCAGACGATCTCGCCCGCCCTCGCCCGGCGGATTGCGTGCGAGGCCGGGATCATCCCCGCCGTCCTCGGCGGCACCTCCCAACCCCTCGACCTCGGCCGGAAGCGCCGCCTCTTCACCGAGACCCAACGCCTCGCCCTCACCCTGCGCGACCGCGGCTGTGCCGCCGAAAGCTGCGACCGCACCACCGGCCTCCACGCCCACCACCGACAACGCTGGACCGACGGCGGACCCACCGACCTGGCCAATGCCGTCGCCCTCTGCCACTGGCACCACCACCGCGCACACGACACCACCTACGACACCACCCACCTCCCGAACGGCAAGGTCCAGTTCCACCGACGGACGTGAGCCGTCAGTCGATCACCCAGGTGTCCCGCTGGCGGCACGGGCCGCGGTGCACCTCCACCTCGGCGTTCGCGGTCACCGCTCGGAGCGGCAGCGTCTCCCGGCACGACCGATGGACGACGACGGCCTTGCCCGCCTCGACCTGCACGCGGTCCTCGTCCGGGAAGACCAGCCACACGTCGCCGCCGCCCCGGTTCACGACCCGGAGCCCGGCACCCGTAGCGATCGCCTCTGCCGCGTCGCTCGCTCGCTCGCTCAGCTTGGTCGGGTCCCGTCCCTCGCGACCGGAAGCGGACGTCTCGATGGACGCGCTGCTCGACGGTGCGGGTGGTGTGCTCGACTGGGAGGCGGGGTCGGTCTCCGAACTGCAGCCCGCGAGCACGAACGACAGCGTCACGAGACCGAGTAGCCCCGGTCGCCCTAGAACCGCTGTGCCCATGGGGCGAAGTGTGGCCAGATGTCGTCCTGCGCGCCAGCCCCTGGCGCTGAGGCGAGATGGGGACGGGCCTGACCGGGCTGGGGGCAGGCACGGTCGTCGGGTTCGAGGGACTGCTCGTCGCTGCCGTCGCCACCCGCGGGGACACCGAGCGAGCCGACACCCTGCTCGGCACGACCCTGCTGGCCGTGTTTCTCGGCCTCGTGTGCGCCGGCGTCGCCGCGGTGCTGGCCGACGACGACACCGATACGACGTGACGGCGGCCGCCGTCACTCGTCCTTGTCGTCCTCGATGTAGCCGGTCTCGGGGTTCACCCATCGCGATGAAGTCACGGATGGCGTCAGCGTGCGCTGCAGTGGCCCGGCGCTGGTGGTCCGACCGCCGGCCCGTGAAGCCATCGCCCACCGCAGGCCCGCCGGGCGATCCCGGGCAGGCGCGTGTAGTGGTACGCGCAGGGTTGCGTCGCGTCGTGGACGACCGAGAAGAGCATCCCCTCGACGTTGAGCTCCGGGTGTTCCGGCGATGTCTTCTCCGGGACCTGAGGATGACCGGGTGTCCCATCCCGGCTGAACCAGGTCCCGGAGAAGCGCACGCTCATACCGATGTGCGCTTGCCCGGGCGTGTCTATGGAGCAAGCATCGGGCTCATGGACTCGCCCGACGAACCACGCAGGTTCGCGAGGGCACGCGTGGGGGCGTCGCCCGATCCGCCGGACTGGGTGGATGGTGCCCCGACGAGCGGAGTCGACCAATCGTGTGCCTTCTGCGGCACCCGGGAGGTCGTGTGGGTCCATGCCCTTGCCCGTGATCGGCTCACCTATCGCAGGTTCGGGAAGTCGAGCACGCTGCCGACGTTCTGGTCGCTGTGTGACCCCTGCGAACAGGTCTACGCATCCGGGGACGACGATGCCGCCGTTGAGGTGATGCGGTCCTGGGACGGGTCGTGGGTCGACGCGGTGGACGTCGACGCGAGCATTCGGCCTTCTCTCGCGGCTTTCCGGCGAGCCGACCTGGGTAGCAGGCGATTCGACCCCGCACCGCCGCGCGCAGAGTTCAACGACTCTGCGGACTGATCGGCATCCGCGCAACGAAACCGCACTCACACGCCGCGTTGAGGGCGGCTGCGCTCGACTGGATCTGCCGCGACCCGCGCGCACAGTCGCGCCACATCCCAATCAACCGGATCTGCCGCGATCCCGAGCGTCGGGACATGCCGTGGGAGCGCTGCCGAACGAGGCGCTACACCCACGGGGGGCTGATGCGGCCCCACGTAATCACGGGCGCGCTGCAGAGGGTCGCGCCCGGGACCGCTGCACGCCTGAGGGCGCAGCGCTACCACTTCGTGCCGAGCCTGTGGTGGCCCGAGGACCGGTCCTGGGTCCTTGCCCGCGAGATCGACTCCGACGCCATCTACCTTGCCTGCTCCAGTCACGTCGCAACCACAGCGGCCGCGACGCGAGCGCTGGACGCTCGCACCGTCTCACCTGAGGATCAGATCCGGGTCGAGACGTAGTCGGGCCATCCTTATCTGCCGCATCCCGCGCGGACGCTGGCGCGACGCTCAGGCGGCGAGCGGCTGTGCCCTGCCGTCGGG
>JAEZKN010000448.1 GCA_023415395.1 Actinomycetes bacterium | reverse complement strand
GGTACTGGACCGAGAAGCCCTTCAGGCGGCCGTCCGGGTCGCGCAGCTCGAGGCCCTCGACGACGTCGTCGTTGAGGCACACGTGGCTGACGCTCGCCTCGCCGTACGGCGTCGTGGTGCTGCCCTCCAGCGGGGCGTCCACCGCGAATCCGTGGTTGTGGGCGGTGACCTCGACCTTGCCGGTCGTGCGGTCCATCACCGGCTGGTTGATGCCGCGGTGGCCGTACTTCAGCTTGTAGGTGCCGAAGCCGAGCGCGCGCCCGAAGAGCTGGTTGCCGAAGCAGATGCCGAAGTACGGGATGCCCGCGGCCAGGGCGCCCTGGAGCACCTCGACCTGGTGCGTGGTCGCGGCCGGGTCGCCGGGGCCGTTGGAGTAGAAGAGGCCGTCCGGGCCGACCGCACGGACGTCGTCCAGGCTCGCCGTCGCGGGGAGCACGTGCACCTCGACCCCGCGCTCGGCCATCCGGTACGGGGTCATCGACTTGATGCCCAGGTCGAGGGCCGCGACGGTGAACCGCTTCTCGCCGTGGGCGGGGACGACGTAGGCCTCCTTCGTGGAGACCTCGGAGGCCAGCTCGGCGCCCGCCATCTCGCCGGACGACCTCACCCGGTCCAGCAGCGCTGCGGGATCGGTCTCGGTCGTGGAGATGCCGACGCGCATCGCGCCGCGCTCGCGCAGGTGGCGGGTCAGCGCGCGGGTGTCGACGCCGGAGATGCCGACGACGCCCTGCGCACGCAGCTCGTCATCGAGGCTGCGCTGCGACCGCCAGCTCGAGGCGCGGCGGGCGGGGTCACGGACGACGTAGCCGGCCACCCAGATCCGCCGGCTCTCGGGGTCCTCGTCGTTGATGCCGGTGTTGCCGACGTGCGGCGCGGTCATCACGACCACCTGGCGGTGGTACGACGGGTCGGTGAGCGTCTCCTGGTAGCCGGTCATGCCGGTGTTGAAGACCGCTTCGCCGAAGGTCTCCCCCTCGGCGCCGTAGGCCTCGCCGTGGAAGGTGCGTCCGTCCTCGAGGACCAGGATCGCGGGGGCATGCAACGGCACGCCGTACCTCCTTCTCCGCCTCGCTGGACGGATCGTTAAAGGATGTTCGAACGACCGGAGCCTATCAGCGGCGCGCCGGGCCGACGCGCCGCCCGGTGCCCGGTGGGACGACCCGATCCGCTGCGGCGAGCACCGGCACGCTCAGCAGCAGCGGCCCTGCATCGATCGCTCCCGGTGCTCGTCGCGGTGCCGCTCGAAGGCGCGCCGGCTCATCGGCTCGAGACCCTGCCGGCGGCAGCGCTCGAGGTAGTCGTCCCACCGCGACTCGCCGCTGACCGCGCGGAGGTACCAGCGCAGCCCGGACACCGCCCGGGCCAGCACCGCGCTCACCGCGGTCCCCCCGCCGCGACCCGGTCACCGTGCTCGGCCTCCCACGCCGCCACCGCCTCCTTCTCCTCGCGGGTGGCGAAGAAGTCCGAGGGCGCGACGATGTGCGAGGGCTGCGCCGGCACCTCCGACGTGGGCAGGGACCCGGCGCGCAGGGCCCGGACCCACACGACCGCGGCGTTCGCGACGATCACGACCACGAGCAGGGCGAAGGTCGCCTGGAGCACTCCGTTGACCGTGGAGTTCGAGATGATGGTGTCCATCTGGCTCGCGTCGGCCGCCGGCGCCAGCAGCTCGCCCGCGTCGCGGGCCTCGCGGTAGCGGTCGGCCTGCGCGAAGTAGCCGATGGCCGGGTCGTCGGAGAACACCTTCTGCCAGCTCGCCGTCAACGTCACCACGAGGTCCCAGACGAGGGGTACGGCGGGCACCCAGACCCACTTCGCCCACCCGTGCTTGAGGAAGAGCGTGACGCACAGCGTGAGCGCGATGGCCGCCAGCAGCTGGTTGGCGATGCCGAAGAGCGGGAAGAGCTGGTTGATCCCGCCCAGCGGGTCGGTGACGCCGACGTAGAGCATGTAGCCCCAACAGGCGACGACCAGCGCCGACGCGCTCCACGACGCCGGCTTCCAGGACGTCTCGCCGTAGCGCTTCCACACGTTGCCGACGGTGTCCTGGAGCATGAACCGGCCGACCCGGGTGCCGGCATCGACGGCGGTGAGGATGAACAGCGCCTCGAACATGATCGCGAAGTGGTACCAGAACGCCGCCAGCCCGCCGCCGAACGCGTCGGAGAAGATCTGCGAGATGCCGAAGGCCAGCGTCGGGGCGCCGCCGGTGCGGGAGACCAGCTCCTCCTCGACCGAGGCGGACGCCGCGGCCAGCTGGTCCGGGGTGATCGTGAACCCGAGGTTGGTCGCGAACTCCGCCGCGCTCCCGATCTCCCCGCCGGTCACGCCGGCGGGGGCGTTCATCACGAAGTAGAGCCCCTGGTCGATCACCGAGGCGGCGATGAGCGCGGAGATCGCGACGAAGGACTCCATCAGCATCCCGCCGTACCCGATCATCCGGACCTGGCTCTCCTTGGCGATCATCTTGGGCGTGGTGCCCGAGGAGATCAGCGCATGGAAGCCGGAGAGCGCGCCGCAGGCGATGGTGATGAAGAGGAAGGGGAAGAGCTGTCCGGCGAAGACCGGGCCGTTGCCCTCGGTGGCGAAGCTCGTGACGGCCTCGTTCTCCAGCACCGGGGTCGCCAGCACCATGCCGAGCGCCAGCAGGACGATGACGCCGATCTTCATGAACGTCGAGAGGTAGTCGCGCGGCGTGAGGAGCATCCACACCGGCAGGATCGAGGCGACGAAGCCGTAGACGACCAGGCAGATCGTCAGGGTCTCCTTCGACAGCGTCAGGGTGTCGGCCAGGCCCCAGGCCTCGACGTAGCCGCCGCCGATGATCGCGAGCAGCAGCAGCACGACCCCGATCGCCGTCACCTCCAGCACCCGCCCGGGGCGCAGGAAGCGCAGGTAGCACCCCATGAACAGGGCGATCGGGATCGTCAGCCCGATGGAGAAGACGCCCCACGGGGACTCGGCGAGCGCGTTGACCACGACGAGGGAGAGCACCGCGAGGATGATGATCATGATCGCGAAGACCGCGATCAGCGCGGCGATGCCGCCGACCACGCCGATCTCCTCGCGGACCATCTGGCCCAGGCTCTTGCCGTCGCGCCGCATCGAGAAGAACAGCACCACCATGTCCTGGACGGCGCCGGCGAAGATGACGCCGACGATGATCCAGACGGTGCCCGGCAGGTAGCCCATCTGGGCGGCCAGCACGGGACCGACCAACGGGCCCGCTCCCGCGATCGCCGCGAAGTGGTGGCCGAAGAGGACCCGTCGGTCGGTGACCTCGAAGTCGGTGCCGTTCTCCAGGCGCTCGGCCGGTGTGGCCCGGGTGTCGTCCACCCGCAGCACCCGCCGGGCGATGAACCGGGAGTAGAAGCGGTAGGCGATCAGGTAGGACGAGATCGCGGCGAAGAGGATCCACAGCGCCGAGACCTCCTCGCCCCGGCTGAGGGCGAGCACCGACCAGCAGACCGCGCCGGCGACGGCGATCGCGACCCAGAGGACGACCGACCCGGCGCCGTACCGACGCGGCCCCGGCGGCGCCGGCTGCCGCGGCTCGGCGGGGATGGATGACGTGGACGTGGACATGCCTGCCTCCCGAGAGTGAAGGGCATCACGCTACAACGCCACCGCGCCCCGTCCGAGGACCGGAGGGTGCGTCCGCGCCGTGATCAGCAGAGCTTGCCGTCGAGCACGGTCGCCTTGCCCCGGAGGAACGTCGCGACCACCCGGCCGGGCAGCTCCATCCCGCGGTACGGGGTGTTGCGGCTCAGGCTCGCGGAGTCCGCCGGGTCGATGGTGCGGCGGGCGGCGGGGTCGTAGAGGACGACGTTGGCCGGCTCGCCGACCTCGATCGGCCGGCCGTGGTGCTCGGAGACCCGCCCGATGCGGGCGGGGGCGTAGGACATCCGCTCGGCGACGCCGGCCCAGTCGAGGCGGCCGGTGTCGACCATCGTCTGCTGCACGACCGAGAGCGCGGTCTCGAGCCCGAGCATCCCGAACGCGGCGGCCGCCCACTCGCAGTCCTTGTCCTCGTGCGGGTGCGGCGCGTGGTCGGTGGCGACGATGTCGATGGTGCCGTCGGCCAGGCCCGCCTTGACCGCCTCGACGTCGGCGGCCGAGCGCAGCGGCGGGTTGACCTTGTAGATCGGGTCGTACGTCGCGGCCAGCTCGTCGGTGAGCAGCAGGTGGTGCGGGCAGGCCTCGGCGGTGACGTCGACGCCCTTGGACTTGGCCCAGCGCACGATCTCGACCGACCCGGCGGTGCTCAGGTGGCACACGTGCAGGCGGGAGCCGACGTGCTCGGCGAGCAGCACGTCGCGGGCGATGATCGCCTCCTCCGCGACCGCCGGCCAGCCCGCCAGGCCCAGGCGGCCCGACAGCTCGCCCTCGTTCATCTGCGCGCCGGCGGTGAGCCGCGGCTCCTGGGCGTGCTGGGCGACGACGCCGTCGAACGCCTTGACGTACTCCAGCGCCCGGCGCATCAGCACCGGGTCGTGGACGCACTTGCCGTCGTCGGAGAAGACGCGGACGCGGGCGGCGGAGTCGGCCATCGCGCCGAGCTCGGCGAGCCGCTCCCCCTGCAGGCCGACGGTGACCGCGCCGACCGGGAAGACGTCGCAGTGGCCGGCCTCGCGGCCCAGCCGCCAGACCTGCTCCACGACGCCGGCGGTGTCGGCGACCGGCTCGGTGTTGGCCATGGCGTGCACGGCGGTGAACCCGCCCATCGCGGCGGCCTGGGTGCCGGTCTCGACGGTCTCGGCGTCCTCACGTCCCGGCTCGCGCAGGTGGGTGTGCAGGTCGACGAGGCCGGGCAGGGCGATCAGCCCGGTCGCGTCGACGACCTCGGCGTCGGCCGGGGCCTGCGCCACGTCGGCGACGACGCCGTCCGCGAGCAGCAGGTCGGTCGGCGTACCGCCGAGGACGGAGACGTTCTTGATCAGGTAGGTCGTGGACTGCGTGGTGCTCACTCTTCTCCTCCGACGGCCGGCTCGGAGCCGCCCAGCAGCAGGTACAGGACGGCCATCCGCACGGCGACGCCGTTGGTGACCTGCTCGACGATCACGGACCGCTGGCTGTCGGCCACGTCCGCGGTGATCTCCATGCCGCGGACCATCGGGCCGGGGTGCATGACGATCGTGTGGTCCTGGAGCGTCGCCATCCGCCGGCCGTCGAGGCCGTAGCGGCGCGAGTACTCGCGCGCGGTCGGGAAGAACCCGCCGTTCATGCGCTCCGCCTGGACCCGCAGCATCATCACCGCGTCGGCCTGCGGGATCACCGCGTCGAGGTCGTAGGACGTCTCGACCGGCCAGGACTCGATCCCGACCGGCAGCAGGGTCGGCGGGGCGACCAGCGTGACCTCGGCGCCGAGGGTGTTGAGCAGCAGCGCGTTGGAGCGCGCGACCCGGCTGTGCAGGACGTCGCCGACGATGGCGATCCGGCGGCCGTCGAGCTTGCCGCCGAGGTGGCGGGTCATCGTGAAGGCGTCGAGCAGCGCCTGGGTCGGGTGCTCGTGGGTGCCGTCGCCGGCGTTCACCACGCTGGAGCGGACCCAGCCGGAGTGCGCGAGCCGGTGCGGCGCCCCGCTGGCCCCGTGGCGGACGACGACCGCGTCCGCGCCCATCGCCTCGAGCGTGAGCGCGGTGTCCTTGAGGCTCTCGCCCTTGGACAGGCTCGAGCCCTTCGCCGCGAAGTTGATGACGTCGGCGCTCAGGCGCTTGGCGGCGGCCTCGAAGGAGATGCGTGTGCGGGTGGAGTCCTCGAAGAAGAGGTTGACGACGGTGCGCCCGCGCAGGGCGGGCAGCTTCTTGATCGGCCGGTCGGCCAGCTCGCGGAGCTCGGCCGCGGTCTGCAGGACCAGCTCGGCGTCGTCGCGGCTCAGGTCGGCCGCGCTGAGCAGGTGGCGCTTCACGGTGCCGTCACCCCCTGGATGGTCACCGCGTCGGCATCGTCGATGCCGGCGAGGGTCACCCGGACCCGCTCGACGAGCGAGGTGGGGAGGTTCTTGCCCACGAAGTCGGCCCGGATGGGCAGCTCGCGGTGGCCGCGGTCGACGAGGACCGCCAGGCGCACCGCCTTGGGGCGACCGATGTCGCCCAGGGCGTCCAGCGCGGCGCGGATGGTGCGGCCCGAGAACAGCACGTCGTCGACCAGCACGACCGTGCGGTCGTCGATCCCGCCGGGCGGGATCTCGGTCGGCAGCAGCGCGCGGGCGGGCTTCAGGCGCAGGTCGTCGCGGTACATCGTGACGTCGAGCGAGCCGACGGGGACGTCGTACCCCTCGACGGAGGCGATGCGCTCGGCGATCCGCTTCGCCAGCGGCACGCCGCGGCTCGGGATCCCCAGCAGGACGAGGTCGCCGGCGCCCTTGTTGCGCTCGAGGATCTCATGGGAGATGCGGGTCAGGGCCCGGGAGATGTCGCCCTCGTCGAGGACGACGCGGGCGGGACTGGTGGCAGGCTCAGGCGTGGTCAAGCGCCTCGGACCTCCTTCTCCGCCTCACAGGACGGCTCGTTAAAGGATGTCGATCGGGAGCGACCCTACCTCCTCCTCC
This sequence comes from Actinomycetes bacterium, assembly GCA_023415395.1. Classification (GTDB taxonomy): domain Bacteria; phylum Actinomycetota; class Actinomycetes; order Propionibacteriales; family Nocardioidaceae; genus Nocardioides. The sequence continues at coordinate 387 of JAEZKN010000448.1, read as the reverse complement.
CGGTGCCCGCTCCCCCCGGTCCCGCCGACTCGGCGCGTCTTGCCGCCCCAACCAACGCCAGCCGGGCAAGTAACGCCGACTCGCGCCCTCTCAGCGAGCAACTAGCGCCGACTCACGCCTTCTCAGCGGGCAAGTAGCGCCGAGTCGACGTCGATGAGGACCTTGCCGACGGCGCCGCCCTCGACGGCGTCGTGGGCGGCGGCGGTCTCCTCGAGCGGGAAGTGGTGGAGGGGTACGCCGGCGTCCTCGCCCACCCGCAGGGCGCCGTCGGCGATCGCGGCGTTGACGTCCTCGACGGCGGCGCGCAGGAGGCGCTCGTCGAGGGTGTAGAGGATGAGGAACTGGAAGCGCAGGTTCTTCCCGAACGCTGCGCGCAGCGGCATGGTC
>JAEZKN010000444.1 GCA_023415395.1 Actinomycetes bacterium | reverse complement strand
CGCCCAGGCCGCACCCGACCGGGACCCCGGCCCGGCGCGCGCGGCGGTGGAGCGCATCGAGCTCCGCGAGGTCCAGCCGGTGCGGGTGTCGAAGACCCGCACGCCCGGCCAGCTGCGGGTGACCAACCCCAACGACCACTGGGTGAAGTTCCTCTGGGGCACCTTCCGCCGGGCCAACCCCGACGGCCGCAAGCGGATCGAGGCCTTCCAGACCGTGACGATCCGCGTGCGGCGGCACCGCGTCGACTGGATCGCCCTGCTCGACGGCTACCAGGTCGCCGGCCAGGGGTCCGTGCGCGACATCCGGCTCTGACCGCGTTGCGGTCCGGGTGCCGTCGGCCGCGCGTCACCCGCCCGGGATCGGAGCCGCGGGGTCGTAGGGCACGCGGGTGTAGATGAACGTCGCGATGTCGAGGTGGCTGATCGACCCGTCCTCGCGGCGGACCACGTGCAGCTCCTCGCCGGCGTGGTAGCCGGAGGTCCCGACCACCCGGCCGTCGTCACGGACGGAGAACCGGTAGGCCTCGACGCCGTTGCGGTAGCCGACCAGCTCGGTGCCCGCCATCGCGAAGACGACCGGGGTGTTGCCCCAGTGCCAGACGCCGGGGACGCCGGCCAGCGCGGCCGGCACGCCGGCGGAGGGCAGCCACGGGCCCTCCAGCGTCGGCTCGCTCCGCTCGAGCTCCTCGAGCAGCTCGACCACGATCGCGGCCGGCGAGTAGCCCGTCGTCGCGTTGGCCAGGACCACGCCGCCGGTGCGTCGCTTGCGGTCGACCAGCACCGTGGCGAGGAAGCCCGGCATCGACCCGGTGTGGCCGGCGAGCGTGCCGGAGCCGCCCCGGAGGATCTGGAAGCCGAGTCCGTGCGCGGCGGCGAGTCCGTCCTCCGGCGCGCCGGACTGCGGCCCGTAGGCCCGGTCGAGCTCCTCGACCGACAGCACGTCGGGGTGGCCCTGACCCAGGAAGGTCGCGTACGTCGCCAGGTCGGTGATCGTCGCCCACACCTGGCCGGCCGGGGCCATGGCCCCGGTGTCGGTGGCCGGCTCCGGGAAGAGCGTGCCCTCGTAGGGATGGACCGACTGCCCCTGCGCGGCCGCGCCCGTCGGCAGGTAGGACGTGCGGGTCATGCCCAGCGGCGCCAGCACCCGCTCCTGGACGGCCTCCCACCACGTGGTGCCGATCAGCCGGGCCGCGACCTCGCCGAGCAGGGCGTAGCCGAGGTTGGAGTAGTGGAACCGCTCCGCCGCCCCGAAGACCGCGCCCGAGCCGTCGTTGGCGGCGACCAGCTCCTCGAAGGACAACCCGGCCGAGCGCTCCCACCACGAGCCCGCCGGCTCGGACTGCATGCCCGAGGAGTGCGCGAGCAGCTGGCGCAGGCTGCGGTCGGCGTACCCCACCTCGCCGAGCACGGCCGACGCCGGGTCGTCCAGCCCGATCCGGCCCTCGCGCACCAGCTGGAGCACCAGCACCGCGGTCATGGTCTTGGTGATCGAGCCGATCCGGTACTGCACGTCGAGCGCGTCGTGCCCCGGCACCGCCGGCGACCCGTAGGAGCCGAACCAGACCGGCGCGCCGTCGCGCACCAGCCCGGCGACCACCGACGGCAGCCGCCCGGTCGTCTGGGCGTGCGCGAGCCGCGCGAGGAGCCGGTGGGAGGTGTGGTCGGAGACGGTCACGCCGACATCATTCCGCGAACGCCTCCAGCGGCGGGCACGCGCAGACCAGGTTCCGGTCGCCGTACGCCTGATCGATGCGCGCCACCGGCGGCCAGTACTTGTCGGGGTCGATGCCCGTCGGGAAGACGGCGAGCTGGCGGTCGTAGGCCCGGTCCCACTCGCCGACGAGCGCGCGGGCGGTGTGCGGGGCGCCGCGCAGCGGCGACTCCTCGGGGCTCCACTCCCCCGCCGCGACCCGATCGATCTCGGCCTTGATCGCGATCATCGCGTCGACGAACCGGTCGATCTCGGCTAGGTCCTCGGACTCGGTGGGCTCGACCATGAGCGTGCCCGCGACCGGGAAGGACATCGTCGGGGCGTGGAAGCCGTAGTCGACCAGGCGCTTGGCCACGTCGTCGACCGTCACACCGGTCTCCTTGGTGATCGGGCGCAGGTCGAGGATGCACTCGTGGGCGACCAGTCCGCCGTGTCCGCGGTAGAGCACCGGGTAGTGCTCGCCGAGCCGGGTCGCGATGTAGTTGGCCGAGAGCACCGCGACCGCGGTCGCACGGGTCAGGCCCGCGGCCCCCATCAGCCGGATGTAGGCCCACGAGATCGGCAGGATGCCCGCGGAGCCGTACGGCGCCGCGCTGATCGGCCCGATGCCCTCGCGCTTGTCCGCCTCGGGGTGCAGCGCGTGGGAGGGCAGGTACGGCGCCAGGTGGGCGCGCACCGCGACCGGGCCGACGCCCGGGCCGCCCCCGCCGTGCGGGATGCAGAAGGTCTTGTGCAGGTTGAGGTGGGAGACGTCGCCGCCGAACTCGCCGGGGCGCGCGTAGCCGAGCAGCGCGTTGAGGTTCGCGCCGTCGACGTAGACCTGGCCACCGTGCGCGTGCACGATCTCGCAGAGCTCGGTGATCGTGTCCTCGTAGGCACCGTGCGTCGAGGGGTAGGTCACCATGATCGCCGCGAGGTCCTCGGCGTGGGCCTCGCACTGCGCGCGCAGGTCGTCGAGGTCGACCTCGCCGCCCTCACCGGACTTCACGACCACGACCTTCATGCCGGCCATGACGGCGGACGCGGCGTTCGTGCCGTGCGCCGAGGACGGGATCAGGCAGACGTCCCGCTCCCCCTCGCCGTTGGCGCGGTGGTAGCCGCGGATCGCCAACAGGCCCGCGAGCTCGCCCTGGGAGCCTGCGTTCGGCTGGATGGACACGCGGTCGTAGCCGGTGACCTCGGCCAGCCAGCCCTCCAGCTGGGTGACCAGCTGGCGGTAGCCGGCCGCGTCCTCGGCCGGCGCGAAGGGGTGCAGGTCGGCGAAGCCGGGCAGCGAGATCGGCTCCATCTCGGTCGTCGCGTTGAGCTTCATCGTGCACGAGCCCAGCGGGATCATGCCGCGGTCGAGCGCGTAGTCGCGTGCGGAGAGCGAGCGCAGGTAGCGCAGCATCTGGGTCTCGCTGCGGTGGGCCGAGAACACCTCGTGGGTGAGGTACGGCGTGGTGCGCAGCAGGCCCTCCGGCAGCGCGTCGGACGGCGCGGCGTCGACGGCGTCGAGGTCGACGCCGTCGGCAGCACCGGTGGAGACGCCGAAGGCCTTGAGCACGCTGGAGATCGTGGAGCGGGTGGTGAGCTCGGAGGTGCTGATGCCGACGTGCTCGGCGTCGACCAGGCGGAGCTGGACCCCCAGCGCTCGGGCCGAGGCCACGACACCGGCCGCGTCCGCGACCTGCACGGTGATCGTGTCGAAGAAGTCGCGGTGGACCGGTGGGAAGCCCGCGTCGGCGAGCGCGGCGGCCAGCACGGCGGCGTACCGGTGGGTGCGCGAAGCGATCGACCGCAGGCCCTCGGGTCCGTGGTAGACGGCGTACATCGACGCCACGACGGCCAGCAGCACCTGGGCGGTGCAGATGTTGGAGGTGGCCTTGTCGCGGCGGTTGTGCTGCTCGCGGGTCTGGAGGGCCAGGCGGTACGCCGGACGCCCCTCGGCGTCGACGGAGACGCCGACGAGCCGCCCGGGCAGGTGGCGCTCGAGGCCGCTGCTGACGGCGATGTAGCCGGCGTG
>JAEZKN010000377.1 GCA_023415395.1 Actinomycetes bacterium | reverse complement strand
GCCCTACTAAACTCATGCCTGGACCATGAACCTTTGTCGCCCCAGGGTGAGATTCATCGCCCGGCCGATGAAACTCTCCGGCTCAGCCCGCTCGCTGCTCCACGGGTACGCCGCGCTGGCCGGCGTCGGTGAGTCGAGCCTCCTCCGCGGCCTGCGCCTCGAGCTCGGCGCGGCGGGTCGTCTCGAGGAGCGTCTGCGCGGCGTCGTACGCCCCCGGGTCGGAGACCAGGTCAGCGGCGCCGCGCTCGAGCCGCTCGAGCGCGCTCCGGGCGAAGATCTGCTGCTCGGTCGTGGTGCGCTCGGACCGGCCGCGGCCGATGAAGGAGACCGCCCAGCGGATCAGCGCGGTGACCCGGCTCTTGAAGCCGGTGATGTAGACCAGGTGCAGGCCGAGCCACATCAGCCAGGCGACCACGCCGGTGAGCCGGACCTTGCCGATCAGCGCGACCGCCCGGAAGCGGCTGATGATGGCCATCGAGCCCTTGTCGAAGTACTTGAACGGGCCCTGCGACGGCTTGGACCGCAGCCGGTTGTCGATCTCCCTGGCGGCGTACTTGGCGCCCTGGATCGCGACCTGCGCGACACCCGGGAGGTTGTCGAGGGCGATCATGTCGCCGACCACGAACACCTCGGGGTGGCCGGGGAGGGTGAGGTCCGGGTTGACGGCGATCCGGCCGGCCCGGTCCAGCGGGGCGCCGGTCTGCTCCGAGAGCGTGCGACCCAGCGGGTTCGCGGCGACGCCGGCGGCCCAGATCTTGGTGACGCTGTCGATGCGCTCGACGCGGCCGTCCTTGAACTTCATCTCGATGCCGCGCTCGTCGACGTCGGTGACCATCGCGCCGAGGATGACCTCGACGCCGAGCTTCTCGAGCTCGGCCTTGGCCTTCTCGCCCAGCTTGTGGCCGAACGGCGGCAGCACCTGCGGCGCGGCGTCGACCAGGATCACGCGGGCCTGGCGCGAGTTGATCGCGCGGAAGTCCTTCTTGAGGGTGCGGTGGGCGAGCTCGGCGATCTGGCCGGCCATCTCGACCCCGGTCGGCCCGGCGCCCACGACCACGAAGGTCAGCAGGTGGTCGACGTTCTCACCGCGCTTGGCGCCGATCTCCGCCAGCTCGAACGCCCCGAAGATCCGGCCCCGGAGCTCGAGCGCGTCGTCGATGCTCTTCATGCCCGGGGCGAACTCGGCGAAGTGGTCGTTGCCGAAGTAGGACTGGCCGGCCCCGGCGGCGACGATGAGCGAGTCGTACGGCGTCACCGACACTCGTCCGAGGACCTGCGAGGTCACCGTGCGGGCCTCGAGGTCGATCGCCGTGACCTCGCCGAGCAGGACCTGCGCGTTGCGCTGGTGGGCCAGGATCTCGCGGGTCGGGGGCGCGATCTCGCCCTGGGAGAGGATGCCGGTCGCCACCTGGTAGAGCAGCGGCTGGAAGAGGTGGTGGGTCGTCTTGGCGATCATGGTGACGTCGACGTCGGATCGCCGCAGGGCCTTCGTGCCGAAGAGACCGCCGAACCCGGATCCGATCACCACGACCTGGTGACGCTCTGCCATTGCCGGACCTTCCCAAGCTGAGTGGTTGTGCGTGTGCTGGAAGAACACGCTCCAGCGTGCCCATTGTTCCGCCGGTACCCCCTTCCGGCGCAATCGGTCCCGTCTGCTCGGTCACACCTGTGACCGCGCCCACGATCGGGTTGCGAGGGGCCGTCCAGACCGCCGGAACCGGCCGTCGCGCGGGACGTTTCGGCGTGGATCGCGAGGGGTAGACGGCCCGCGATGGCATGCCATCGCCCACCTCGTCACCTCCGGAGAACACTCTGCCGCTCAACAGGCCGGCCCTCTCGCTGGGCACCGGGCCCCGCGGCGTGCAGGACGCGCGCCGATGGGTGGTCGACACCTGCCGTGACATCGGTCGCGAGGACCTCCTGGAGTGCGCCGAGCTCGGGGTCTCCGAGCTGGTCACCAACGCCCTCCTGCACGCCGTGCCACCCCTGACCGTCCGTGTCCGGGGGACCCGCGAGCACCCGCGCGTCGAGGTGCGCGACGGGTCGACCGAGCTCCCGGTGATGCCCGGGGCGGCGGCAGCGGACGAGGACGACGACCTGCTGCTGACCTTCGGACGCGGGCTGAGCATCGTGGCCCGCTGCTCCACCGCCTGGGGCGTCGACGTCGAGGACGACGGCAAGATCGTCTGGTTCGCCCCGGCCGCGCACAGCCGGGAGGAGATGGTCGAGGGCGTCGTCACCGGCGCCCCGGTTACCGGTCCGCGTGAGCCCTCCGACGACGAGCTCCACATCGAGGTCCGGGGGGTGCCGCTGCGGTCCTTCGTGGAGTTCCAGCACCACTACCGCGAGCTGCGCCGCGAGGTGCGGCTGCTCGCGCTCGCCCACGAGGACGAGTACCCGCTCGCCCGCGACCTCTCCGAGCTCTTCGGCGCGCTCGAGCGCGACCTGCACGACGGCATCGGCGCCGAGCAGATCGAGGACGCCCTGGCCTCCGGCGCAGCGACCGCCGACCTGCAGGTCTCGATGCCGAGCGAGACCGCCGGCACGATCGGGCGGTTCATCGAGCTGCTCGACCTGGCCGACGAGTTCTGCCGGGAGGAGCGCCTGCTCTCGCTCGCCCGGACCCCGGAGCAGCAGCGGTTCCAGCGGTGGTTCCTGAGCGAGTTCGTCCGTCAGCAGCAGGGCCGGCCACCGCTCGCGTGGCAGGATGCGCCCGTGTCCAGGCGGCAGAGCAGCGTCTCGTGAGCCCCACCCCGCGGCTGCTCGCCGCGGTGGCCGGAGGCGGTGCAGCCGGCGCGGTGGCCCGGTGGGCCCTGACCGACGCCGTCCCGTCCGACCCGGACGCCTTCCCGTGGGCGACGTTCGCGGTCAACGTGGTCGGGTCGCTCCTGCTGGCACTGCTGCCCGCCCTCGGCGCGGTACGGCGGTCGCGGACCCTCGCGGTCGCACTGGGGCCCGGCGTGCTCGGCGGCTTCACCACGCTGTCGGCGTACTCCGAGCAGGCGCGGGCGCTGCTCGACGCCGGCCGGACCGGCCTGGCCGGGGCCTACCTGCTGGGGACGCTCGCCGCGTGCCTGG
>JAEZKN010000253.1 GCA_023415395.1 Actinomycetes bacterium | reverse complement strand
GACGGACCCCGTCCGCGCTCGACCTCCCCGCTGACTCCTCGCTACCGGTGACCGACGTGCTCGTCTGACGCCTCGACGTCGGCGGGCGCCGCGGGTGCCTTCTCGTCCCCGTGGCCGGGCCACCAGGCCTGGTGGCCGAGCATCGCGGTGATCGCGGGGGTGAGGAACATCGACATCACGAACGCCGCGATGAAGATGCCGAAGGACAGCGCGAAGCCCATCGACATCAGCAGGCTGTTGCCGCTGAGCATCAGGGAGGCGAACGTGCCCGCCAGGATCACGCCGGCTGCGGCGATCGTCGGGCCCGCGTGCTTGACCGCCTCCGCGGCCGCGGCACGCGGCGACTTCCCCTCACGCGCCTCCTCGCGGAGCCGGGCGATCATGAGGATGTTGTAGTCGGTGCCCAGCGCGGTGACGAAGAGGTAGATGTAGATCGGCAGCATGAAGATCAGGCCGCTGTCGCCCCCGATGAGCTGGAAGGCGATCACGGTCGCGCCGAGGGTCGCGGCGAAGCTCAGGCCCACCGCCGCCATCAGGTAGAGCGGAGCCACCAGGCTGCGCAGCAGCAGCGCGAGGATCAGCATGATCACCAGCGCGGCAACGGGGAACACGACCTTGTAGTCGCGAGCCATCGCGGTCTGGAGGTCGGCGAAGATGCCCGGCGTACCACCCACGAAGGCCTCGGTGCCCTCGGGCGCCGCCTCGTGCGCGGCGTCGCGGATGGGTCCCTTGACGTCCTCGAGCGCCTCGTCGGACACCGGGTCGCTGTCCAGCACGATGCTCACCTGAGCGGCCGTGCCGTCCTCCGAGACCTGGCCCGGGTAGACCTGGGCCACGCCCTCGGCCTCGGCCAGCGCGGCGCCGAACGCCTCGAGCCCGCCCTGGTCGATCGGGCCGTCGTCGGACGTGAGGATGACCGGCACCGGCTCGCTCGCGCCGGCGGCGAAGTGGGCCTGGAAGGTCTCCAGACCCTGCGTGGACTCGACGTCGTCAGGCAGGCTGGAGTTGAAGTCGAAGGACGGGTTGAAGCTGAACGCGAAGACGGCGAGCACGGCGAGCGCGCCACCCGAGACGAGCGCGAACGTGCCGGGCCTGCGCCCCAGGGAGTCGCCGACCTTGGCGAACCGGGCGCCCTCGGGCTCCTGGCGCCACTTCTTCGAGGGCCAGAACAGCGCGCGCCCGAGCACGGTCACGACGGCGGGGACCAGGGTCAGCGCGGCCAGCAGGGTCACCGCGACCGCGATCGCGAGCGCCGGGCCGATGGCCTTGAAGATCCCGAGCGAGCTGAGCAGGAGCGCCAGGAAGGCGACGATGACCGCGCCACCGGCGGAGGCGATCGCCTCGCCGGCACGCTCCAGGGCGTGGACGACCGACGCCTTGGTGTCCTCACCCTGACGCAGCCGCTCGCGGTAGCGGAAGAGGAAGAAGAGGATGTAGTCGGTGCCGATGCCGTAGAGGACGACCACGAGGATGGTCTCGATCGAGGAGTCGGCCTTGAGCCCGAAGATCTCGTTGGCCCAGCCGATCAGGCCGGTGGCCACCATCGACACGATCGTCACGATGACGATCGGCATCAGGCAGATGATCACGCTGCGGAAGATGATCGCGAGCAGGCCGACGATCAGCACGATCGTCGCGATGCCGACGATGGCCAGCGCCCGGTCGCCCGACTCCTGCGAGTCCAGGCCCTGCGGCACGGTGCCGGTGGTCTGGGCGGTCAGGTCGGTGCCCTCGAGGAGGTCGGCGAGGTCGTCGCGCATGTCCGCGGCGTCGTCGAAGGCCTGCGGGTCGTAGCCCGTGGCGTCCTCGGCGAGCCCGACGATGCCGATCTGGACCAGGCCGTCCTCGGAGACGTTGGGCCGGCCGTCGGGGCTGACGGTCACGACCTGCTGGACGAAGGTCTTCGCACCCAGCTCCGGGCCGAGCTCCTCGGCGACCGACCCGACGGTGGCCTGGTCCTCCTCGGTGAGGGGCTCGCCGTCCTCGCGCTCGAAGACGATCAGGGCCCCCGGGGAGGTGGCGCCGGGGAACTCCTCCTCCTGGACCGTGTAGGCCTGGATGGACTCGTAGTGGTCCGGGAGGAACTCCTCCTGGTCCTGGGTGGTCTCCAGCTTCGGGGCCAGGGCGACCACGGCGACGGCGACCACCACCCAGGCGAGGATGACGAACCAGGGACGGCGGGAGGTCAGGCGACCGAGGGCTGCGAACACGATCGGTGAGCCTAGCGACGATCGGCGTCCGGTTCCTCCGACTTTCGGCTACCCCCTGGCGACCGACGAACGTCAGCCACGTGGATGGCTCGTGAACCACAGGCTGACCGACATCGGCTCGACGGCCACCGGCTCGGTGGCGCGCTCGACGGTGCCGTCGAGGCCCAGCCGGAGGATGGCCTGGCGGTCAGCGTCCGCGGCGGTCGCCAGCACCGTGCCACCCTCCTCCCAGTCGGCGTCGTCGACCATGAGCCCGGTGTACTCGACGACGACCGAGCCGTCGGTGGCGTCGAGCACGGCGATCCCGTCCGGGCTGGGCCCCTCGGTGGGGGAGCGGAAGGCGATGACGTGCCTGCCGTCCGGGCTGACCTGGCCCAGCGTCCACCCACACTCCTCCCAGAGCGCCCCCTGCGCGTTGCTCTGCATCCCGGAGCAGGCTTCGCCGCTCCGGTCGCGGTAGTCGGTCTGGGCGGCGAGCAGCCCGCTGGCCGGAGCGGTGTCGTTGACGTACTGCACACCGCCGACCTGCGCGACGTCGCCGCCGGGGGAGGCGATGCCGTAGCTGAAGTCGGAGTCCTCGAAGAGGACCGAGCCGTCGGACATGAAGCCGATCGGGCGGACCTCGCCGGGCACCTCGACCTGCGTCTCCTCGGCGGGGCTCCCGGTCGTGGCGGTCACGATCGTGCTGCTCCCGCCGGCGACCTCGGACCAGGCCACGCGCTCGCCGTCGTCGCTCAGGACGAAGCCGAAGCCGGCGCGGAAGGTCCGCGCCACCTCGAGGTCGGCGTCGAGCACGGCGCCCTCCTGCCCGAGCCGGGCGATCCAGCCGCCGTCGTAGGGCAGGACCTGCTCGTAGTCGGCCGGCAGGTCCACCGTGCCGCCCGGGGTCTCGAGTCGCCGGGCCGGCGCGTTCAGGTAGCTGACTCCGGGTGCGGCCCCGGTCGGTCCGTCGAGGGTCAGCGCGAAGGTGCCGTCGGCCCGCGGCGTGGGTGCCGGCGGGGCCGGCTCGATCTGCTGGGACTTCGGGCCGGAGCCGCCGGCGAGCAGCGTCGGCACCAGCACCACGAGCGCCACGGCCGCGGCGACGCCACCGGCCAGGGC
>JAEZKN010000206.1 GCA_023415395.1 Actinomycetes bacterium | reverse complement strand
AGGCCGAGCGCCGGGAGCGCCGCGACGCGCGGGTGCGCGCGGCGACCGGCTGGATCCCCCGGCCGCGCAAGCACCCCACCGGCATCATCGCCCAGCGCCGGGCCACCCAGACCCGCCTGCTCGTCGTGGCGGTGATCGTCCTCAACGTGCTCGTCTGGCTCGCCTCGGGCGACTGGGCCGTCCGGGCGTTCGCCCTGCTCCTGACGGTGCTCGTCGCACCGCTCGTGCACATCCTGATGACCAAGAACTGACCAGAACTGATCTGAGAACTGAGGCCATGACCATGCCTTCCGGCTACCTCGAGCTCCTCCCAGCCGTCGACATCACCGAGGGGCGCGCCGTCCAGCTCGCCCAGGGCATCTCCGGCTCCGAGCGCGTGTACGGCGACCCCGTGGCCGCCGCGATGCGCTGGCAGGACGCCGGGGCGGAGTGGATCCACCTCGTCGACCTCGACGCGGCCTTCGGCCGGGGGTCCAACCGCGAGCTGCAGGCCGAGATCGTCGGTGCGCTCGACATCAAGGTCGAGATGAGCGGGGGCATCCGCGACGACGAGTCGCTCGCGGCCGCGCTCGCGACCGGCTGCCGGCGGGTCAACATCGGCACCGCCGCGCTCGAGCAGCCCGAGTGGTGCGCACGGATCATCGCCGAGCACGGCGACCGGGTCGCGATCGGCCTCGACGTGCGCGGCCGCACCCTGGCGGCGCGCGGGTGGACCAAGGACGGCGGGGACCTCTACGAGACGCTGGCCCGCCTCGACAGCGAGGGCTGCGCGCGGTACGTCGTGACCGACGTCAACAAGGACGGCATGCTCCAGGGCCCGAACCTCCAGCTGCTGCGCGACGTCTGTGCGGCCACGTCCGCGCCGGTCGTCGCGTCCGGCGGTGTGACCACCCTGGACGACATCCGCGCCCTGATGGCGCTGGTGCCCGAGGGTGTCGAGGGTGCGATCGCCGGCACCGCGCTCTACGAGGGACGCTTCACCCTCGAGGACGCGCTCGCGCTGACCAAGGGCCCCGAGGTGAGCGGCGCGTGAGCCTCGCCGTCCGCGTCATCCCGTGCCTCGACGTCGACGGCGGGCGCGTGGTCAAGGGCGTGAACTTCCAGGAGCTCCGCGACGCCGGTGACCCCGTCGAGCTGGCCCGGCTCTACGACGCCGAGGGGGCCGACGAGCTGACCTTCCTCGACATCTCGGCCTCCCACGAGGGCCGCGCGACCACGATGGAGGTGGTTTCGCGCTGCGCGGAGGAGGTCTTCATCCCGCTGACGGTCGGCGGGGGAGTCTCCTCGGTCGACGACGTCGACCGGCTGCTGCGCGCCGGGGCCGACAAGGTCGCGGTCAACACCGCCGCGATCAACCGCCCCGAGCTGGTCCGCGAGATCGCCGAGCGCTTCGGCAACCAGGTGCTCGTGCTCTCCGTCGACGCCCGGCGGGCCACCGGCACGGACTCGGGGTTCGAGGTCACGACCCACGGCGGGCGGAAGTCGGCCGGCCTCGACGCGATCGCCTGGGCGGTCCGCGCGGCCGAGCTCGGCGCGGGGGAGATCCTGCTCAACGCCATGGACGCCGACGGCACACGTGAGGGCTTCGACGTCGACCTGATCCGCGCCGTCCGCCGCGAGGTCGACATCCCCGTCATCGCCTCCGGCGGCGCGGGCGCGACCGAGCACTTCCCGCCCGCCGTCGACGCGGGCGCCGACGCCGTGCTGGCGGCCTCGGTCTTCCACTTCGGCACGCTGCGGATCAGCGACGTCAAGCAGGCGCTGGCCGCCGCAGGTCACGCCGTGCGCTGAACCTCCCCGTGCGCCCGCCGCGCCCGTTCGGTCTCACGGGCCGCCCAACGGGTTCAGCCCCGCCTTCCGGCCCTTGAAGGCGAAGAGCAGCAGGTCGGTCATCTCGAAGGTGTCCTCGTCGCGGCCGTGACGGGGCCGGAAGTCGGGTTCGCGCAAGAGCGAGGTGGCACTGCCCTCCATCGCCCGGTGGAAGGTCTCCGCGACGATCCGAGCTCCCACGCCGCGGAGCTTGCCGTTGCCGGTCTCTGCCTCGCGCAGGAGGTAGAACCACAGCGGTGTCCGGGTGGCGAGGGACTCCTTCTCCGCATCGGTGAGGGCGCCGAGCCGGGCCCCGTTGCGGCCGCTGAGGATCTGGGTGCGGGTGAGCGGCTGCACCGCCACACCGAGCGAAGCCAGTCGCTCGACCATCTGCTGCCCGCTGGCCAGCTTGAGCATCGACCCCCGGACCAGGTTGCGGAAGGCCAGGTTGCGTGTGGGGGAGTCGAAGTCGACGTCCTGCTCCCGCTCACCGAAGACGGTGGCCGGCAGGAACCGGAGGGGGTCCGCGAGGAGGGTGTCGACCCGGTCGGCGCGGTTGAACCCGTTCGGGCCGGCCAGCTCAGGATGGCCACCGGAGGGAAAGTCGTACATCCGGCGCCAGTCGGCGATCCAGTTGCTCGCCAGCCGGGGGTTCCCACCGAGCGTGCCCCCCAGGGCGGAGAAGTCGAACATGTAGAACAGCGAGCCGGCCTCGTCCGGGAACCGCCGGTTCCAGTCGTACGCCGGGCGCACCATGCTGTGGCCGAACCGGAAGCCCGCCACCGAGAACTCGATCGGCATGGCCGGCACGTCGGTCGGGGTCGCCCCCGGCTCGACGAGCTTGCGCCCGTTGGCGAAGACGTCGTCCAGCACCTGTGCCTGCACGATCCGGGGGAGGAAGTCGTGCCGGATCAGCCAGTGGTAGTGCAGCGTCACGAGCTTCCGGGCCCGCTGGAACCCCTGTGCGTCGGGTGTCGAAGCGGGCAGCCGGTCGACGACCCGGTTGTGGAAGTGGATCATCGCCAGGTGGGTCTGGGCGACGATGAGGTTCTCGTCGTTGCGCTTGTCGGGGATCAGCGCCCGGCGCTTCTGCCGGGCGTTGCCGGTGCCGATCCGGGGGAGGTCGTGGCCCGCCTTCTCCCGGTCGGCGCCCGCGCGCACCGTGTCGCCGGTCCTGAGGTGGAGGCCGTCGCTCTCGTAGAACCGGGCCGACCCCTCGTCGCTCGGCCCGGCGCCGTACAGGGAGTCCAGGTCCAGGCTGGGCGAGCGCGCCTGGAGCAGCTGGGCCGGCGACACGTCCTCACCGAGGCGAACGTCGGTCACGTCCATCGTGAGGTCGTGGTCGATGAACTGGCCCAGGTAGGTGTAGCCGGCCGGCACCTCGCCCTCCCGCCGGCGACCGGAGACCACCATCGCGTCGGCGAGCTTGCGTGCGAGCGTGCGGTTGAGCTCCCTGCCGCGCGGACCGACGCGGATGAACCGGACCGGCGGGGGGGCGTGGGGCGACTCGAGGGGGGCGGCCGCCGCTGCGGGGGGATGGTCGATCGGGTCGGGCTCGGTGCCCGAGCGGCCGCCGACCTGGGTGGTGACCAGCCCTTCGCCGAGGATGAAGAAGCTCTCGGAGCCGTGCCGTGGCGTCATCACGCCACGCTAGGAGCCGTGAGCCGGACGTGGCATCGCTCGAACGGGCGATGCGCCCCTGAGCCGGACGGGCCATCGCGCTGGCAGGTCCGGCGAGCGGCCTCAGAGCCCGAGGTCGGCCGACCGCAGGGTGGCGACCCGGTCCTGCGGGCCGTCGTAGGTCAGGTCCCGGACGGCCGACCGGCCGAAGAGGAAGAGCACCAGCTCGACCACCGGCCCGGTGACCGTGACCGGGTCGGGGCCCTTCTTGGCGACCGCCGACGCACCGGTGTCGGCGCGCTCGATGACCGTCGGGACCGGCAGGCGCCGCCCGAAGAAGCCGATGCCCTTGGTGAGTCGCTTCCACAGCAGGTCCAGCTCGTCGGCCGGGAGGTCTCGCGGCTCCCACGGCTCGCTGCCGCGGCGCAGGTCCTCGTGGTGCACGAGGAGCTCGAAGCCGTTCATCGCCTCGTCCACCGGCGGGAGCGCGCGCAGGAACGCCGCCGGGGTGCGGTAGCGCTCGACCAGCACCTCGTAGCCGCGTGCCTGCTCGCGGGCCATGGCGCGCTCGTTGAGCCCGGAGAAGCGCTCGACCACGTTGCCGACCGACGCGACCGGCTTGCGCTCGCGCACGACGAGGTGGGCCATCAGGTCCGCGGACGTCCAGCCCGCGCAGAGCGTCGGGGCGTCGGGGCCCAGGGTGAGGGCGAGGTCGCAGAGCTCGCGGCGCTCGCGGCGGGCAAGGGAGTCGGCCATGACGGGAACGTTACTGTCGACGGCCCGGAATAGGGTGACCGTTCCGCGAGTTGTCGCGGGACGAGAGGGGTGCAGGTGACGGACGGCCAGGCGCGGCGCGGCACGACAGGTGCCGGGTTCCGCGTACTCGGGGTCGCCATCCGGCGGGAGCCCGCGATCTTCGCGCTCTCGACGGCGGGCAGCGTGCTCTTCGGCGCGCTCACCGTCGCGGACGCCTGGGTGCTCGGCTGGGCCACCGACCACGTGGTGCTGCCCGCCTTCGACACCGGCGAGGTCGACTCCAGCCTGCTGATCGCGGTGGTCGCGCTCTTCCTCGGCGTCGCGCTGCTGCGCGCGGTCGGCATCGTCGCCCGTCGCCTCGGCGCCGGCATCATGCAGTACCGCATGCAGGCGCACAGCCGGCGGGCCGTCACCCGGCAGTACCTCCGCCTGCCGATGGAGTGGCACCAGCGGCACCCGACCGGCCAGCTGCTCTCCAACGCCAACTCCGACGTCGAGGCGGCCTGGGGGCCGATCGCGCCGCTGCCGATGGCCGTGGGCGTGCTCGCGATGATGGTCATCGCCGTCGTCCAGATGTTCCTCGCCGACGTCGTCATGGCCCTGGTCGGCCTGCTCGTCTTCCCGGCGGTCGTGCTCGCCAACCTCGCCTACCAGCGACGCGCGTCGCCGCTGATGACCAAGGCTCAGCAGCTGCGCGCCGAGCTGAGCGAGGTCGCCCACGAGTCCTTCGACGGCGCGATGGTCGTGAAGACCCTCGGCCGCGAGGGGGAGGAGACCGCCCGGTTCGCCGACATGGCCCACCGGCTGCGCGACGTCAACATCCGCGCCGGCCGGATCCGCGCGGCCTTCGACCCGACCCTCGCGGCGCTGCCCAACATCGGCGTGCTCGTGGTGCTCGCGGTCGGCGTCAGCCGCGTCGTCAGCGGGTCGACCGACCCCGGCGACGTGGTCACCATCGCCTACCTGCTCACGGTCGTCTCGTTCCCGATCCGGGCGATCGGCTGGCTGCTCGGCGAGTTCCCGCGCAGCGTCGTCGGCTACCACCGCGTCCGCACCGTGCTCCGTGCGACCGGCGAGATGCAGTACGGCGACCGCCGCGTCCCCGACGGAGCCGACGGAGCAGGGGGTGCGCGGCTGGAGGTCGAGCACCTCGGCTACCGCTACGACCCCGAGCAGCGGCTGCTCGACGACGTCTCCTTCACCGCCGAGCCGGGTCGCACCGTCGCGCTCGTGGGCGCGACCGCCTCGGGCAAGAGCACGCTGACCAACCTGATGAGCCGCCTGGTCGACCCCGACGAGGGCCGGATCCTGCTCGACGGCACCGACCTGCGCGACCTGGCCCCGGGCGAGCTGGCCCGCGCCATCGCGGTCGTGGCCCAGACGGCCTTCCTCTTCGACGACACCGTCCGGGGCAACGTGACGCTCGGCGCCGACGTCCCCGACGACGAGGTGTGGGCGGCCCTGCGCGCGGCCCAGGCCGACGGGTTCGTCGCCGCGCTCCCCGCGGGGCTCGACACCCGGCTGGGGGAGCGTGGCACCTCGCTGTCCGGCGGACAGCGCCCGCGCATCTCCCTGGCCCGCGCGCTCGTGCGCAGGCCGCGGCTGCTGGTGCTCGACGACGCGACCTCCGCGGTCGACCCCGAGGTGGAGGGCCGCATCCTCGAGGCGCTGCGCTCGGGCAGCCGCGACGTCACGCTCGTCGTGGTCGCCTACCGCAAGGCGACGATCGGGCTCGCCGACGAGGTCGTCTTCCTCCAGGACGGTCGCGTGGCGGACCGAGGCACCCACGCCGAGCTGCTCGAGCGGAGCCCGGCCTACGCCCACCTGGTCAATGCCTACGAGCAGCAACCCGAGCTGGTCGGGGAGGCCGAGTGAGCACCGCGATGGACAGCGGCGAGGACATCGGCGCGATCGAGACCATCCGCCGCGGCGTGCACTTCTCGCCCGAGCTGAAGGAGGGCATCGGCGTCACGCTCGTCCTCGCCCTGATCGCCTCGATCGGCCAGGTCGTGGTGCCGGTGGCCGTCCAGCGCACGATCGACCACGGCCTCAACGGGCCGGGCGGCCCCGACGTCTCCTACGCCGTCTGGATGGGCCTGGCCGCCGGGGCGGCGATCATCGTCGCCGGCTGGGCGTCCTACCTGATGACGGCGCGGCTCTTCACCTCCTCCGAGCGCGGCCTGGCGACGCTGCGCATCAAGGCGTTCCGCCACGTCCACGACCTGCCGCTGCTCACCCAGAACACCGAGCGCCGCGGCGCGCTCGTCTCGCGGGTCACCAGCGACGTCGACCAGATCAGCCAGTTCCTGGTCTTCGGCGGGCTGCTCTTCATCGTCAGCGTCGGGCAGGTGCTCGTCGCCACGGTCGTCATGCTCTTCTACAGCTGGCAGCTGGCGATCGTCGTGTGGGTCTGCTTCCTCCCGCTCTTCCTCTCGCTGCGCTACTTCCAGCGCAAGCTCTCGGCGGCCTACGGCGTGGTCCGCCAGCAGGTCGGCGTGATGCTCTCGGCGATCTCCGAGCCGGTCGTCGGCGCGGCCGTCGTCCGCTCCTACGCCGTCGAGGACCGCACCCAGGCCCGCATCGACCACGCCATCGACGAGTACAAGGCCGCCAGCACCCGCGCCCAGGGGTTCACCGCCTTCTCGTTCTCCCTCGGGGGTGTCTCGGCAGGCCTGGCCAACGCCGGCGTCATCGTCGTGGGCGTCTGGCTCGGCTTCGCCGACGAGATCACCGCCGGCGAGGTGCTCGCGTTCGCCTTCCTCGTCTCGCTGTTCGTCGGCCCGGTGCAGATGGGCACCCAGATCCTCACCGACGCCCAGAACGCCGTCGCCAGCTGGCGGCGGGTGATCGGGATCCTCGACACTCCCGCCGACCTGGTCGACCCCGGTCCTGACGGGCAGGTGCTGCCCCGCGGCCCGGTCGACGTCCGCTTCGAGGACGTCACCTTCGCCTACCCCGGCGGCCCGCCGGTGCTGCGCGACATCCGGCTCGACCTGGCGGCAGGGACCCGGGTCGCCGTCGTCGGCGAGACCGGCTCCGGCAAGTCCACCATCGCCAAGCTGCTCACCCGGCTGATGGACCCGAGCGAGGGCGCGGTGCTGCTCGACGGCATCGACGTCCGCGAGATCTCGGCCGCCTCCATGCGCCGCAGCGTCGTGCTGGTGCCGCAGGAGGGCTTCCTCTTCGACGACACGGTCGCCGCCAACGTGCGCTACGGGCGTCTCGACGCCACCGACGAGGAGATCCTCGCGGCCGCCGACGACCTCGGTCTGGGCGACTGGCTGGCCGGCCTGCCCGCCGGGATCGAGACCCGCGTCGGCCAGCGCGGCGAGTCGATGTCGGCGGGGGAGCGGCAGCTGGTCGCGCTCTGGCGTGCGCAGCTCGCCGACCCCGACCTGCTGGTCCTCGACGAGGCGACGAGCGCGGTCGACCCCGCGCTGGAGATGCGGATCGGCCGCGCGCTCGAGCGGCTCATGGCCGGTCGCACCTCGGTCACCATCGCCCACCGGCTGACGACCGCCGAGAACGCCGACGAGGTGGTGGTCGTCGACCGGGGCCGGATCGTGCAACGGGGTCCGCACGCGGTGCTGGTCCGGCAGGAGGGCTCGGTCTATGCGGGCCTGCACGCGTCGTGGGTCGCGCAGCAGGGTCCGAGCAGCTGATCGGCGCGACCGGAGCGGAGCGACGGACGCGCGCCCCGTCCCGAGATCGCGAGAAGGGATAATCACCAAGGTGACGACACTCGATCCCGCGATCGCGGACCGGCTCACCCGCACCGCCGAGGGCCTGGTGCCCGCCGTCGTGCAGCAGCACGACACCGGCGAGGTGCTGATGCTGGCGTGGATGGACGACGAGGCGCTGGCCCGCACCCTCGAGACCGGCCGGGCGACGTACTGGAGCCGCAGCCGCCGCGAGTACTGGGTCAAGGGCGACACCTCCGGTCACGTGCAGTGGGTCAAGGAGGTGCGCCTGGACTGCGACGGCGACACCCTGCTGCTCAAGGTCGACCAGGTGGGCGCCGCCTGCCACACGGGCGACCGCACCTGCTTCGACGCGGACCTGGTCCACGCACATGCGTGACCGGCGCCGGACCTTCGGCCCGGTCGTCCTCCTCGGCCTGCTGGGCGGGGGGCTGCTGGCCATCGCGGGCAACAAGCCGGCCGCGGAGTCGGAGGCGACCAGCGGCCTGGTGACCTACGACGCCCACATGCCGCTCGTCACCGCGCTCGGGCTGGTCGTGCTGGCCTGCTGGGGCGTGGTGCTGGTGACCCGCGGGCGCGTCCGCCGCGCGGTGGCCGTGCTCGGCGTCGTCGGATCGGCCGCGGCGCTGGCCGCGACGGTCGCCGGCTGGTCCCAGG
>JAEZKN010000150.1 GCA_023415395.1 Actinomycetes bacterium | reverse complement strand
CGGCGGCGTTCGGCCGGATCCTCGACTGGCGCTCGGTCGGCGTGCACGACCTGGTCGCCGGGCTGGCCGAGGACGTCGCGCCGCTGCCGCACGCGCGCTACCGGCTGGTGGCGGCGACCGTGACGACCCGTGCGCGCCACCCGGTCGGCCACGTGGTCGGCGACCTGCTGGTGCGGGTGCCGTCGGCGTACGGCGACGGCCCCCACGCCCGGAGGCTCTTCCCCGGGGCCACGCGGCTGCACCTGGGCCGGACCGACCACTTCGGCCTGCTCAACCACCCCGGCGTCCACGCGGCTCTGCGAGAGTGGCTCGCATGAGCAGGCCGGCTGACCGAGAGCTGCGGGTCGAGGACGTCATCGAGGCGCCGGCCGAGGAGGTGTGGGCGCTGCTGACCGACTTGTCCCGGATGCCGGACTGGAGCCCCGAGCTCGTGCGCATGGTGCCGTTGAAGCCGGGCGGCCTACGGGTGGGCCAGTGGTACCTCGGCGTCAACCGGCGCAAGGCGGTCGTCTGGCCGACCCGCTCGGTGGTGGCCGCGGTCGAGCCGGGCCGCCGGCTGGTCTGGGACACCCGCTCCAGCGGCGCGCAGTGGGTCTGGGAGCTCACGCCCGAAGGTGCCGGCACCCGGGTGGTGCACCGCCGTCCGGTGCCGCGGAGGCTGACCGGGATGAGCCACCTCTTCGCGAGCGCGTTCCTCGGTGGCGTCGAGGGACACGCCGACGAGCTCGAGGCCGGGATGGCCCGCACGGTGGCCCGCTTGAAATCCGCTGTCGGCGAACAGCGGGGGATTGGCCGTGGAACTGTCGATCCTTCCGGCTAGGGTCGCTTCCGTGACCCAGAACTCCAGCCCTCAGATGAACGGCGGCGCGGGGATGAACGTCCTCGACGACCACATCTACCAGCGGCTGCTGCGCGAGCGCATCGTGTTCCTCGGCTCCGAGGTGCGCGACCAGAACGCCAACGCGATCTGCGCCCAGCTGCTGCTGCTCTCGGCCGAGGACCCCGAGGCCGACATCTTCCTCCACATCAACAGCCCCGGTGGCTCCGTGGACGCGGGCATGGCGATCTACGACACCATGAACTACATCCCGAACGACGTCGCGACGGTCGGCATGGGCCTCGCCGCCTCGATGGGACAGTTCCTGCTGTGCGCCGGCACCAAGGGCAAGCGCTACGCCCTGCCCCACGCGCGGATCATGATGCACCAGCCGTCGTCCGGCATGGGCGGCTCGGCCTCCGACATCAAGATCCAGGCCCAGCAGTCGCTGCACATCAAGAAGGTGCTGCTCGAGCTCATCGCCGAGCACACCGGCCAGCCGATCGAGCAGGTCGAGCAGGACGCCGACCGCGACCGCTGGTTCACCGCCGACCAGGCCAAGGAGTACGGCCTGGTCGACCAGGTCATCAAGAGCGCCCGCGAGGCTGCCGACGACGGTCGCCCCGCCCACCAGAAGGACTGACATGAACTACTACATCCCCCAGTGGGAAGAGCGGACGTCCTACGGCTTCCGGCGCATCGACCCCTACGCCAAGCTGTTCGAGGACCGCATCATCTACCTCGGCACGCCGATCTCCGACGACGTTGCGAACGCCGTCATCGCGCAGCTGATGTGCCTGGAGTCGATGAACCCCGACCAGGACGTGCAGATCTACATCAACAGCCCGGGCGGCTCGTTCACCGCGCTGACCGCGATCTACGACACGATGAACTTCATCAAGCCCGACGTGCAGACCGTCTGCATCGGCCAGGCCGCCTCCGCGGCCGCGATCCTCCTCGGCGCCGGCACCACAGGCAAGCGGATGGCCCTGCCGAACAGCCGGATCCTCATCCACCAGCCCTACACCGAGGGCACCTTCGGCCAGACCTCGGACATCGAGATCCAGGCCAACGAGATCCTCCGGATGCGTGAGCTCCTCGAGAAGATGATCAGCGACCACAGCGGTCGCTCGATCGAGGAGGTCAGCCGCGACATCGAGCGCGACAAGATCCTCACCGCCGAGCAGGCCCTCGAGTACGGCTTGATCGACTCCGTGGTGGAGTCGCGCAAGGGCACGCCCGCCCTCGCTCGCTGACCTCGCGCCGGATCCCGTGTCCGGCCCCCTGTCGGGGCGGGCACGGGGTACGGTCGGAGAAGTTTTCGCACGACACGCTGCACCTGATCGACCCGCACAGAGCTCGACTACCGGAGGATGACCGACCGTGGCACGTATCGGTGACGGAGGGGACCTGCTGAAGTGTTCCTTCTGCGGGAAGAGCCAGAAGCAGGTCAAGAAGCTGATCGCCGGTCCCGGCGTCTACATCTGTGACGAGTGCATCGACCTCTGCAACGAGATCATCGAGGAGGAGCTCAGCGAGGGGACCGAGGTCGGCCTCGACGAGCTGCCGAAGCCGAAGGAGATCTTCGAGTTCCTCAACTCCTACGTGATCGGCCAGGAGCAGGCCAAGAAGTCGCTCGCGGTGGCGGTCTACAACCACTACAAGCGCGTGCAGGCCGGCCTCCAGCCCGTCTCGGGCAAGCACAGCAAGGACGAGGTCGTCGAGGTCGCGAAGTCCAACATCCTCGTGATCGGACCGACCGGCTGCGGCAAGACCTACCTGGCCCAGACGCTGGCCCGGATGCTCAACGTGCCCTTCGCGATCGCCGACGCCACCGCCCTCACCGAGGCCGGCTACGTCGGCGAGGACGTCGAGAACATCCTCCTCAAGCTGATCCAGGCCGCCGACTACGACGTCAAGAAGGCCGAGACCGGCATCATCTACATCGACGAGATCGACAAGGTGGCCCGCAAGGCCGAGAACCC
>JAEZKN010000114.1 GCA_023415395.1 Actinomycetes bacterium | reverse complement strand
GACGGAGAGACCGACCGCGCCCGCGCCGGTGACGAGGACCTTCTCCAGCCCCGGGCCGGCCAGGCCGACCGCGTGCAGCGCGACCGCGAGCGGCTCCGCCCAGAGCAGGTCGAAGGGGTCGACCGAGCCGGGCACCGGGACCACGTCCTTGCCGACGACGACGTCCGGCAGGTGGAGCCGCTCGGCGAAGGCGCCCGCGGCGCCGTAGCCGAGCGACGGGCCGACGGTCGAGCCGCACAGGTGGGTGTCACCGGCCACGCAGTAGTCGCAGGTGCCGCACGACCGCATCGGTCGCACCGCCACGCGCTCCCCGACCATCAGGTCGAGGTCGGGTCCGGACTCCACCACCACCGCCGACATCTCGTGCCCCATCACCTGGCCGGGCTGCACGTAGTGTCCGTCGGCGTACGACGCGAGGTCCGAGCCGCACACGCCGCAGGCCTCGATCGCCAGCACCACGTCGGCGGGGCCGACCGCGGGCAGCTCGAGGTCCTCGACGCGCACGTCGCGGGGACCGTGGAAGACGAGGCTGTGCACGTCAGTGCATCTCCTGCCCACCGGTGACGTTGAGCGCCTCGCCCGTGACGAACGAGGCCCCCTCCGACGCGAGGTAGACGACCGCGGCCGCGATGTCCTCGGGGGTGCCGAACCGGCGCGCCGGGATCTGCCGCGCCAGGCGGGCGCGGTAGTCGTCCTCGCTGCGTCCGGCCGCGCTGGAGAACGTCTGGTAGACGCCGCCCTTGACCGCCAGCAGCGGGGTGTCGATCGTCCCCGGGCAGATCGCGTTCACGGTGACCCCGTGCTCGCCGAGCTCGCCCGCCATGCTCTGGGTGAGCCCGACGACCGCGAACTTGGCGGCGGAGTACGCCGCCAGCAGCGGCATGCCGGTCTTGCCGGCCTGCGACGCGATCGTGATGATCCGCCCCGAGCCCTGCGGCACCATCCGCCGCGCCGCCTCGCGGGCGACGAGGAAGGCACCTGTCGCCATCACGTCGAGGTTGACCTGCCAGTCCCGCAGCGTCAGCTCGGTGACCGGCGTGAGGCCGATCGCCAGGCCGGCGCAGTTGACGACCACGTCGACCCGGCCGTGCTGGGCGACGGCGGCGTCGAAGAGCGCGACCACCTGGTCCTCGTCGGTGACGTCGCACGCCACCGGGAGCACCGGGCCCAGCGCGGCAAGCTCGTCGGCCGCCTGCTGGAGGTGGTCCGGCGGCGCCACCTCGTAGTCGGGGTGCGAGGCCAGCGGGGCACCGACGTCGGACAGCACCACGGCGTCACCGAGCCGCAGGAACGACTCCGCGATCGCCCGGCCCATCCCGCCCGCGCGGGCTCCGCCGGTGAGGACGACGACCCTCATCGGCGCCGCGCCACGAGGAAGCTGGCACCGAAGACCGCGAGCAGCAGGATCATGCCGCGCACGGCGTACTGCCAGAACGTCTCGACGCCCATGATGGACAGGCCGTTGTTGATCACGCCGATGAGCAGCACGCCGATGACGGTGCCGAGGATGTGGAACCGGCCCGGTCGCAGCGTCGAGGCGCCGATGAACGCCGCCGCGAACGCGTCGAGCAGGTAGGTGTCGCCCACGCCCTGGGGACGGCCGACGCCGAGGTTGGCCGCGACGATCATCCCGCCGAGCGCCGCGCACATCGCCGAGATGCCCAGCGCGAGCAGGGCGTAGCGCTTCACCGCGATGCCCGACAGGCGGGCGGTCTCGGCGTTGCCGCCGATGGCGTACATGTGCCGCCCGGTCTGGGTCTGCTCGAGGAAGACGTAGAGCACGACCGCCACGATCGCCAGGAACACGACCGGCGCGGGGAACGGGCCGATCTCGCCCTGGCCCATGATGAGGAAGCCGTCCGGGATGCCGGAGAGGATGGTCTGGGAGTCGGAGACGCCGAGGACCACGCCGGTCAGGATGGAGCCGACGGCCAGCGTCACGATGAACGCCGAGATCCCGCCGTAGGCGACCACGACGCCGTTCAGCGCGCCGATCGCGAGCGCCAGCAGGAGCACCGCGACGACGGCGAGCACGGGGCTGCCGATGGTGCCGTCGGCCAGCCACTTGCAGGCGAGGAAGCCCCCCAGCGTGGCCATCCCGGCGAGGCTCAGGTCGAAGAGACCCTGCACCAGGGCGACGGTCAGGCCGAGCGCGATGATGCCCAGGATCGAGACCTGGTTGAGGATGTTGAGGAAGTTCTGGCTGGTCGCGAACACGTCGGGACGCAGCGCACTGAAGATGAGCACGCAGAGCACGAGGCTCGCGATCGTGCCGTACTTGCTGACGATGTCGATGAGCCGGTCGGTGGTCGACACCTTGCGGCGCTGGTTCGCAGGACCGCTCGCCTCCGGCGGGGCGGTCACTGAAGCGGTGTTAGACACTCTTCCTCCCGAAGGACAGTCGCATGATCGAGTTGACGGTGTTGTCCTCGCCGGCGAGCTCGCCGACGACTGCCCCGTCGTGGAGCACGAGGACCCGGTCGCAGACGCGGGTGAACTCCTCGAGCTCGGTGGAGGTGAAGACCACGGCCGCGCCGTCGTCGGCCAGGCGCCGGGCCAGGCCGTAGATCTCCGCCTTGGTGTGGACGTCGACCGCCGCCGTGGGCGAGTCGAGCAGGTAGACCCGGGCCTGGCGCAGGAGCCAGCGTCCGATGACGACCTTCTGCTGGTTGCCGCCCGAGAGCGTGCGGACCTCGGCCTCCAGGGTGGGCGCCTTGAGGCTGAGCTGCTGCATGACCGCGCCGACCTCGCTGCGCTCCCGGCTGCGGCGCATCAGCCGCAGCACGGGGTCGGTCACGAAGGAGCGGGTGCTCGCCAGCGTCGCGTTCTCGCGGACGGACATGTCCACGACGAGGCCCTGCGCGAGGCGGTCGTGCGGGACCAGTCCGATGCCGGCGTCGACCGCCTGCTCCGGCGTACGGATTCGCCGGCGCTTGCCGTCGATCGCGATCTCCCCGGAGCACTTGTCGATGCCGTAGAGCGCGTTGATGGTCTCCCCCGCGCCCTCACCGGGCAGGCTGGCGATGCCGACGACCTCACCGGCCCGCGCCACGAAGCTCAGCCCGCGCAGGACGTCGCTGGTGAGGTCGGTGACCTCGAGCACCACCTCGCCCGGCTCGGAGGTGCCGACGAACGCCTCCTGGGCGATCGCCTTCTCCGGACCGACGAGCTGGTTCACCAGCGAGTCGTGGTCGAGCTCCGGGGTGTCCCAGGTGCCGACCAGCGCACCGTCACGCATGACGGTGATCCGGTCGCACACCTTGAAGACCTCCCCGAGGCGGTGGGTGACGAAGACGAAGCCGATGCCCTCCTCGGCCAGCCGCCGCATCTGCGCGAACAAGGTGTCGACCTCGGCGGGCAGCAACGAGGTGGTCGGCTCGTCCAGGATGATCACCCGGGCGTTGCTGGCCAGCGCCTTCGCGACGGCCACCATCGCCGACTGGTGCGCCCCGAGGGTGGAGACCTCGCGGCGCGGGTCCAGGTCGGGCAGGCCGACCCGCTCGAGCAGCGCGCGGGTCCGCCGGTGGGCGGTCCGCCAGCTGACGAGCAGGCCGGCCCGACGACCGAGCCCCTCGACCATCAAGACGTTCTCGGTGATGGACAGCTCGGGGATGAGGTTCCCGTGCTGGTGGACCACCGAGATGCCCAGTGCCTGGGCGCGCTGCGGGTTGCGGACCGCTACCTCCTCGCCGTCGACCTCGACGGTCCCGGAGGTGAGCTGGAGCGCGCCCGCGAGGGCCTTGATCAGCGTCGACTTGCCGGCGCCGTTCTCCCCGAGCAGCGCGTGGACCTCGCCCGCGCGCAGCTCGAAGTCCATGTGGTCGAGGGCCCGCGTCCCCGGATAGTCCTTGACGGCGTCGCGGACCCGGAGGAGCGGGGCGGGGGGGGGGGGGTGCCCCCCCCGCGGCGAGCGGCGGCGATACTCGTCACTCCATCGCCTGACGTCCGGCGAACTTCTCGTTCTGCAGCCAGTTGGCGGCCTCCTGCGCGGTGAACTCGCCCGAGTTGACCTTGGCGA
>JAEZKN010000550.1 GCA_023415395.1 Actinomycetes bacterium | reverse complement strand
GCGCCGCGGACCGCGGCAGGACGCGCAGGCCGCGGCGGACGGCCTCGAGGTACTCGGGGTTGTCCTCGCGGACCGCGGTGGACACGACGACCGTGTCGGCGTCGCCGAGCTGGTCCGCGGCGTGGCCGACGTGCACCCGCGCACCCAGGGCCCGCAGGGCATCGAGCGTCGGCGAGTCGGTGCCGTCGCTGCCGCTGACCTCGAGACCGCGGGCCAGCATGATCCGCGCGATGCCGGACAGGCCGGCACCGCCGATGCCGACGAAGTGCACGCGGCCCAGCCGGTCGGCCGGCAGGATCTCCTCGGGGACCGGCACCTTCACCGGGCGCCCACCTCCAGCACGATCCGGGCGACCTTCTCGTCGGCGTCGCGCGGGATGACCGCCGCGGCGGCGGCGCCCATGGTCCGCAGCCGCTCGGTGTCGGCGGCCAGGGGCGGGACGTGCTCCGTGACCCACGCGGTCGTCAGCTCGGCGTCGTCGACGACCAGGCCGCCCCCGGCCTTCACGACGGGCATCGCGTTGAGCACCTGCTCGCCGTTGCCGATCGGCAGCGGCACGTAGACCGCCGGGAGCCCGACCGCGGCGGCCTCGGTGACGCTGTTGGCGCCGGCCCGGCAGATGGCCAGGTCGGCGGCGGCGAAGGCCAGGTCCATCCGGTCGATGTACTCGACGACGACGTAGGGGACGTCGGTCGGCGCGGGGTCCGCGCCGCCGTGCTTGCCCTGGGCGTGCAGCACCTGCACTCCCGCGCCCGCGAAGGCGCCCGCGGCCCCGGACACGGCCTGGTTGAGCCGGCGCGCGCCCTGGGAGCCGCCGGTGACCAGCACGGTCGGCCGGTCAGGGTCGAGCCCGAAGAACGCGCGGGCCTCGGCGCGCAGGGCGGCCCGGTCCAGGCCGGAGATCATCGGGCGGATCGGCAGCCCGACGTACTCGCGCCCGCGCAGCGGGGTGTCCGGGAAGCTCACGAGCACCCGCTGCGCGAACCGGGCGCCGACCTTGTTGGCCAGGCCGGGCACGGTGTTCTGCTCGTGGACGACCAACGGGACCCGGCCCTTGCGCTCCGCGAGGTAGAGCGGCATCGAGACGTAGCCGCCGTAGCCGACGACCACGTCGGGGCGGACCCGGTCGAGCACGACGCGGGTCTCCTTGACCGCGGCGCGGAGCCGGGCCGGGACCTTGAGGAGGTCGGCGTTGGGCTTGCGCGGCAACGGCACCGGCGGGATCAGCTCGAGCGGGTAGCCGGCCTCGGGAACGACCTTGTTCTCGAGACCCCGCGGCGTGCCCAGGCAGGTGATCTCGACACCGGGGTCCAACCGGCGCAGGGCGTCGGCCGTGGCGAGCAGGGGCGAGGTGTGGCCGGCGGTACCGCCGCCGGCGAGGAGAACGCGCATCGCGGCCAACCCTAGTTGGGGAGCCGGCCGGCGGAGATCCCGGCCGAGCGGTCCCTCTTGCGTTGCGCGAGCGCCCGGGCGGCCTCGGGCTCGCGGCGCGCGAAGCCGATGAGCAGGCCGAGCGCGACCAGCGACGGGACCAGCGCGCTGCCGCCGTAGGACACCAGCGGCAGCGGGATGCCGATGACCGGGAGCAGGGCGAGCACCATGCCGACGTTGATGATCATCTGGCCCAGCAGCCAGACCACGATGCCGAAGGTCATGTAGCGCACGAACGGGTCGCTGGTGTGGGTCGCGACGCGGATCGCGGCGAAGGCGATCGTCAGGAACAGCGCGATGACCAGCAGCGTGCCGACCAGTCCGAGCTCCTCGCCGAGCACGGCGAAGATGAAGTCGGTGTGCGCCTCGGGGAGGTCACCCCACTTCTGCTGGCTGGCGCCGATCCCCTGCCCGAAGACGCCACCGCTGGAGAGCGCGAACAGGCCGTGCGCGGGCTGCCAGCCGGCGTTGTGGAAGTCCTTGAACGGGTCGGCGAAGTTCGTGATGCGCTCGAGGCGCTCGGAGCTGGTCGAGGCCAGCCCGATGGCCACGACGCCGACCGCGGTGAGCATCGAGGCGAAGAGGCGACCCGGCGCCCCGACCACCCAGAGCATCGCCAGCATGATCGCGAAGAGCACCAGGGCGGTGCCCAGGTCGCGGCCGAAGACCACGAGCCCGATGATGGCGAGCATGCCCGGGACGACCGGCACGATCACCTCGTGCAGGCTGCCGAGGCGTTTGTCCTTGAGGGCGTAGATGTGCGCGGCCCAGAGCACGATCGCGAGCTTGGCGATCTCGGCGGGCTGGATCTGGAAGGGGCCGACCCCGAGCCAGTTCTTGTTGCCGTTGACGGTGACGCCGAGAGCGGTCTGGGTCAGCGCGAGCAGCACGAACGAGACGAGCAGGCCCAGCCACGCGAAGCGGCGCAGGAACGAGTGCGGCAGCCGGGAGGCGACGAACGCGCACGGGACACCGACCGCCACCCAGACCAGCTGGCGCTTGACCACGGCGTAGGAGTCGCCGTCGAGGTGCTCGTAGGAGTAGACGCTGGACGCGCTCAGCACCATGATCAGCCCGATGGTGAGCAGCAGTCCGGAGGCCCCCAGCAGCAGGTAGTACGCCGTGAGCGGCCGGTCGAGCGCGGTGCGGACCGCGGCGTACCAGCCGAGGATCGCGGGCCGGCGGCGCGAGTGGTCGAGCGGGTCCGCGGTGGTCATCGCGTCCCCCTCCCGGGATCTCGGGCCGGCTCAGAGCCTGCGTCGTACGGCGTCCGCGAACGCGTCGCCGCGCTCGGCGTAGTCGGTGAACATGTCCATCGAGGCACACCCGGGGGCGAGCAGGACCGTGTCGCCGGGTCGCGCCAGGTCGGCCGCGGCCCCGACGGCGCGCTCCATGGCCACACCACCGGCCGGTCCACCGTCTACAGGGCCAGTCTCGTCGTCGCCGAGCACGATCACGGGCACATCCGGGGCGTGTCGCGAAAGCGCGGCCGCGATCACGTCGCGGTCGCGGCCGAGCAGCACGGCGCCCCGCAGCCGCCCGCGGACGGCCTGCACCAGACCGTCGAAGCTCGCCCCCTTGGCCAGCCCACCGGCGATCCACACGACGGGGTCGTAGGCCTGCAGCGAGGACTGCGCCGCGTGCGGGTTGGTGGCCTTGGAGTCGTCGACCCAGGTGACCCCGTCGCGCTCCCCCACGACCGCGATCCGGTGGCGGTCGGGGCGGAAGGCGCGCAGCCCGTCGCGGACGGCGGCCTGGGAGACGCCGTGGGCCCGGGCGAGCGCCGCCGCGCCCAGGGCGTTCGCCACGAAGTGCGGCGCGCTCGAGGCGAGGTCGTCGAGCGTGCACAGCTCCGCGGCGCTCGACTCGCGCTGCTCGATGAACGCCCGGTCGGCGAGGATGTCCTCGACCATGCCGACCATCCCGACGCCCGGCATGCCGAGGGTGAAGCCGATGGCGCGGGCGCCCTCCTCGACGTCGGCCGCACGGACGAGCCGCTCGGTCTCCGGGTCGGCCACGTTGTAGACGCAGGCGCGCTGGACCCGCTCGTAGATGCGGCCCTTGTCGGCGGCGTACTCCTGCATCGGGGAGGGCCCGAGCGAGTCGTACCAGTCGAGGTGGTCCTCGGCGACGTTGAGGACCGCGGCGGACTCCGCGCTCATCGAGTAGGTGTAGTGGAGCTGGAAGCTCGACAGCTCGACGGCGAGGACGTCGTAGGGCTCGGGGTCCATGACCGCCTCGACGATCGGCAGCCCGACGTTGCCGACCGCGATCGAGCGCAGCCCGGCGGCGCGCAGGATCGACTCGAGCATCTGCACGGTCGTGGTCTTGCCGTTGGTGCCGGTGACGCCCAGCCAGGGGGTGCGGTGGGCGGGGTCGCGCAGCCGCCAGGCCAGCTCGACCTCGCCCCACACCGGGATGCCGCGCTCGCGGGCCTGGGCCAGCAGCGGCGCGTCGGGCCGCCAGCCCGGCGAGGTCACCACCAGGTCGATCTCGCCGTCCGGGAGCGCCGCCGTCGTCCCGGGGCCGAGGCGTACGTCGGCGCCCAGCACGCGCAGGAGCTCCGCCTTCTCGGCCCGGTCGCCGGCGTCGGACTCGTCGAGGGCGACCACGCTCGCGCCGAGGTGGTTGAGGTTGTCGGCGGCGGCGAAGCCGGACACGCCGAAGCCGGCGACGACCGCCCGGACTCCGGCCCAGGAGTCGTGCCGACCGAGACTGTCGAGATCGACCATCAGATGCCGGCGACCCATTCGGCGTAGAAGATGCCCAGGCCGGCGGCCACGCAGATGCCGGTGATGATCCAGAACCGGATCACGACCGTGACCTGCTCCCAGCCGAGCATCTCGAAGTGGTGGTGGATCGGCGCCATCCGGAAGATGCGCCGGCCCTTGGTGACCTTGAAGAAGCCCACCTGGAGCATCACCGAGAGCGTCTCGACGAGGAAGAGGCCGCCGAGGATGATCAGCAGCAGCTCGGTGCGGGTGAGGATCGCGAAGCCGGCGAGCGCGCCGCCGAGGGCCAGCGAGCCGGTGTCGCCCATGAAGATCGCGGCCGGCGAGGCGTTCCACCACAGGAAGCCGAAACAGGCACCGGTGATCGCCGCGGCGACCACCGCCAGGTCGAGCGGGTCGCGCACCTCGTAGCAGAGGCTCGGCTGGTCGAGCCCGGTCTGGCCGCACCACTGGTTGTTCTGCCAGATGTTGACCAGCGTGTAGGCGCCGAAGACCATCACGCACGCGCCGGTGGCGAGCCCGTCGAGGCCGTCGGTGAGGTTCACGGCGTTGGTGGTGGCCGCGATGATCAGCCAGATCAGCAGCAGCACCACGATCGTCGGCAGCGCCAGCCAGCCGATGTCGCGGATGAAGGAGATGTGGTGGGAGGCGGGCGTCTGGCCGCGGTCGTCCTCGAGCCACGGCGAGAGCGCCAGCCCGCCGAAGACCAGCGCCACCACGGTGAGGCCGATCATCTTGGCCTTGCTGCGCAGGCCGAGGCTGCGCTGCTTGGAGATCTTGATGAAGTCGTCGAGGAAGCCGACCAGGCCGGTCCCGACGAAGAGGAAGAGCAGCAGCAGCGCGGAGGCCGACGGGACGTCCTGGGTGATCAGCTTCGCCGCGAAGTAGCCGACGACCGTGGCCAGGATGATGACCACGCCGCCCATCGTGGGGGTGCCGCGCTTGGTGTGGTGGCTGGTGGGTCCGTCGTCGCGGATCTCCTGCCCGTAGCCCCACTGGGTGAACATCCGGATCGCCACCCGGGTGCCGAGCAGGGAGATGAGGAGGGCGACGCCGCCGCCCAGAAGCACAGCTCTCATGGCGTGGTGGTCCCTCCCTCCGACTCCTGCGCCAACAGTCCGTCGGCGATCGCTTCCAGCGCGGCCCCGCGCGACGCCTTGACCAGCACGACGTCGGAGCCCGCTGCATTCTTCCGCACCCAGTCCAGCGCCTCGTCGCGCCCCGCCGTGAGGATCGCCTCACTCCCGGAGCCCGCGCTGGCGTAGCCCTCGGCGATGCCGGCCGCCGCCTCACCGACGACCACGACGGTGTCGATGCCCAGGATCCGTGCGGTGCGCCCCACCTGCACGTGGCCGGCGTGGGACTGCTCGCCCAGCTCGCGCATCTCGCCGAGCACGGCGATGGTGCGCCGGCCGCGGCGCTTGCCGATGACCATGAGGGAGTCCAGCGCGGCGGTCATCGAGTCGGGGTTGGCGTTGTAGGCGTCGTTGATGACGGTCAGGCCGTCGGCGCGCTCGTGGACCTCCATCCGCATCGGGGAGGAGGCGTCGGCGCTGGACCGCGCCGGGGCCCCGCGGTGCCG
>JAEZKN010000531.1 GCA_023415395.1 Actinomycetes bacterium | reverse complement strand
ATGACGTCGGTGACCATCTCCGCCACCCGCTCCAGCATGTGGTCGCGGACGTCCTCGTCGAGCTGGGTCGCTCCTCGCACTGCTCTGACTGCCACCGGGACAGGCTAGCGAGGCGGCCGCCGGTCGTCGGCCCCCGTCTCAGCCTGGCGTCTGGGTGCAGGATTCCCCGGCCCACCGGGGCGGTCTCGGGCGGTCAGCGCAACATGAGGTCGCTGATGACCTCTGAGGGTCGAAGGTAGTCCAAGCGTCGGCGTGGGCGGTCGTTGAGTTCTTGTTCGACCCAGGCCAGGTCTGCCGCGGAGTGGATCGAGAGGTCGGTGCCTTTGGGGAAGTATTGGCGCAGCAGGCCGTTGGTGTTCTCGTTCACGGCTCGCTGCCACGGCGAGCGTGGGTCGCAGAAGTAGACCTTGAAGTCCTCGCCAAGGACGCCGCCGGTGAGCTTCTTGTGGGCGGCCATCTCCTTGCCCTGGTCCCAGGTCACCGAGCGTCGTAGCTGCTCGGGTAGCGCGGCCATCCTGGCGATCAGGGCGGCGGTGACGGCCTCGGTGCCATGCCCATCGGGCAGGTGCAGCAACAGCGTGTAGTTAGTGGTCCGCTCCACCACGGTCCCGATGGCCGACCCGTTGAGCTTGCCCACGATGAGATCGCCCTCCCAGTGGCCGGGCACGGCCCGGTCGAGGACCTCGGCCGGGCGCTCGCTGATCATCACCTTGTCCGGTATCGCGCCCCGTCGCTCCTCATGCCCGTCGGGTCGTCGAGGTCGGCGCTTGATCCGGCCGCTGCGCAGACACTTGGCCAGGTCGGCGCGCAAGGCACCCCGCGCCTGGACGTA
Organism: Actinomycetes bacterium; assembly: GCA_023415395.1. Lineage (GTDB taxonomy): Bacteria > Actinomycetota > Actinomycetes > Propionibacteriales > Nocardioidaceae > Nocardioides. Next base: position 2,350 of record JAEZKN010000531.1, on the reverse strand, counting down.
AAGCGATTCGTAGATCGTGTTGTGGTGCACCCACATCTCCGGATCGTCGGGAAAGTCCCGGCGCAGCCGCGCCGCGATCTGCTGCGGTGAATACCGCTTGCCCAGATCCTCCTCGACCCGTGCCCGCAACGCGATGTTGAGAACCAGCTTGCACGGCTTGGGCCGCTTGCCGTTGGTCACTGCGACCGCCTGTCCACGCTTGGCCGAGTAGCGCCCCGACTTCAGCCTGCCGCGGGCGATCTCTCGCGAGACCGTCGACTTGGCGAACCCGATACGGGACGCGATCGATGTCTGGGTCTCCTTGACCGCCAGGCCAGCCTCGATCGCACAACGGTCCTCGTACGAGAGCCGCCGGCCGTTGCCCGCCTGCCGGCCCTGACGTGGCCGGACCCCACCATCAGCGGCGATCCACTTCGTCACTGAGGACCGTTCCATCCCGACCGCGGCAGCCGCCGCATAGCCACTCGAGGTCTGCGCGTAGACCTCCCACATCCGCTGATACACCGACGGAACCATCCGCCACGAGAACCCCGGACCAGACATGCGACACACCCATCACTCGATCGGTGTTGCACTCACCCCTGGAGACCGCGCGGGGATCTCGTCGGTTCCACCCCGCTGCAACGGGCTGGAACCGACCAGACTGCCCGAGAACCCCCCGGGCTTCGGCCAGCACGGCGTCCCGGTCCTCGGGCAGCACGAAGCCGGCGGCGATGGCGGCGTCGGTCGCGGGTCGAGTACGCCGCCGGCGCGTGGCCGCTCGCCCGGAGGTCGTCCTCGGCGTCCTCGCGGGACGGCAGGTCTGGACCGGGATTCGCGGCCATCGGCGAGACCCCGTTCCCGCTGGTCAGCGGGGTGCAGGCAGCGCGTGGGGCGGCGGTCGCGTCCGGGCTTTACCGTCGAGATCCTGCTCACGCAGGCGGCGAATATGAGAGGTTCGGCTTGCAATCAGGCAGGAAGGCTGATGGTCTAGAACACTTGTTGGCCGGGATCGGGAACGATCTGACCAGTGCAGCGGGCCCCGCAGGGCGACGCACCCACACCCCGGACGCCCTCCTCGCACCGCAGCGAGAGCCGCGTCCGACGCACTGCCACCCGAGGCCCGGGGAGTACGAAGTTCGGAGAATCGTGCAGGACAGCACGCCCACCCAGTCCCAGACGCGGCTGAGCCGCATCGTGCGCAGCCGACCCCTGATGCTCGCCCTGGCGGGCGTGGTGGTCCTGGCGGTCGCCGGCTCGACCTGGGGCTACAGCGCCCTCAGCAAGACGGTCACCCTCACCCTCGACGGGGAGCCCCAGCAGGTCACCGCCTTCGGCGGGACCGTCGGCGACGTCCTCGAGTCCGAGGGCATCGAGGTCTCGGAGAAGGACGTCGTGGCGCCCAGCCTCGACGAGTCGATCAACGACGGCACCGAGATCACCGTCAACTTCTCGCGTCCGCTCGAGCTGACCGTCGACGGCGACAGCAAGACCTACTGGGTCACCGCCACGACCGTCTCCCGCGCCCTGGACGAGATCGGCCGCGCCTACCGCGGCGCCGAGCTCTCCGCGAGCCGCGGCGGCAGCATCGACCGCGAGGGCATGGCGCTCTCGGTCGTCACCCCGAAGACCATCAAGGTCAAGCTGGGGGCCAAGGAGCTGCAGCGGCGCACGGTCACGGCGCTCACCGTCGAGGAGGCGCTCGACGAGCTGGGCGTCGAGATCGGCAAGCACGACGAGACCAAGCCCCGCCCGGCGGCCGAGATCGAGGACGGCGACACGCTGGTCTTCACCGACGTGCGCATCGTGAAGAAGCGCGTGAACGGCGAGGCCATCGACTTCGACACCGTCGAGCGCGAGGACTCCTCGATGTACGAGGGCGAGACCTCGGTGGTCCGCGCCGGCCAGGCCGGCTCCCGCGACGTGACCTACCGGATCGTCTACCGCAACGGCGAGATCTCGGTGAAGAAGGTCCTCCGGCAGAAGGTGCTCCGCGCGCCGGTCGACCAGGTCGTCAAGGTCGGCACCAAGGAGGAGGTCACTGCCAACTTCGCCGGCGGCAGCACCGTCTGGGACCGGCTCGCCCAGTGCGAGTCCGGCGGCAACTGGGCCATCAACACCGGCAACGGCTACTACGGCGGCCTGCAGTTCAACCTCGGCACCTGGCAGGCGTACGGCGGCACCGGCCTGCCGAGCAACGCCAGCCGGGAGACCCAGATCGCCATCGCCACCAAGCTGCGCGACGCCTCCGGCGGGTACGGCGCCTGGCCGGCCTGCGCTGCCAAGCTCGGCCTGCCCCGCTGAGCGGTGCCCGCCGCGCGGCGCGCGGGGGAGCGCTGACTACGCTGGCGCCCATGTCTGACACCTCCGC
>JAEZKN010000327.1 GCA_023415395.1 Actinomycetes bacterium | reverse complement strand
CGCCGTACGCCGCGTCGCGCAGGCTCTCCCGGATCTCAACGACCCGCTCGCCGAAGTCGGGCTCGCGGACGGCGTGCTGGAAGAGCAGCACGAAGCCGGCCGAGGACTCGGCGGCGGCGGCCAGCAGCCCGTCGACGGTCTCCTCGCCGAAGCCGTCGACCGGGAGGGGCACGTGCTCCTGGAGCTGGTCGCACACCCGGTCCAGCAGCTCGCGGTAGAGGTCGGCCTTGGAGTCGAAGTGTCGGTAGAGGACGACCCGGGTGATGCCGGCCTCCGCCGCGATGTCGTCGAGGCTCGTGCCGGCGTAGCCGCCGGCGGCGAACGCCTTGGTGGCCGCCCCGAGGATCTGCTCGCGACGCTCGGTCCGCTTCAGCCGCCGCCGCGCCGGCGTACCGCTCGTTGTCGATCCCATGATGTCGATGATGCTAGGTACAACCCGGAGTAAACAACAGGACGCTGCCCTGTTGCCGAGCTGTGGATCTGAGCTGGCCGGGCCGTGGAACCGTCAGTCCTAACGTACGGTTCGTGGCTGCTTACGGTGCTTTCGACGCCTGGTTCCTCCTCGGTGACCCCTCGCGACGCCTGATCCTGCAGGTGCTCGCCGCGGTGCCGAGCTCGGTGAGCGACCTCGCGCGGGTGCTGCCGATCACCCGGCCGGCGGTCAGCCAGCACCTCAAGCTGCTCAAGGACGCCGGCCTGGTGCGCTTCCAGGCCGAGGGCACCCGGCGGATCTACTCCGTCGAGCCCCGCGAGCTGGCGCGCTACCGCGAGCAGCTCGACCGGTTCTGGCGCGAGACGCTCGTCGACGCCTCCTGAGCCGACCGGCGGCGGACGACGGGGCTCAGCCGCGCGGGTCCACCACCAGGACCGGGCAGGCGGAGTCGCGCAGGAGCGCCCGGCCGACCGACCCCAGGTGCCGGGTGACCCGTCGCCCGACGCGGTGGCGGCCGACGACGAGCAGGCCGGCGTGCGCGGACTCCGCCACCAGGGCGTCCGCCGGTCGCCCGTGGTGCACCACCAGGTCGAGCGCGGTGTCGCGGAACGTCGCCGCGAGAGGGGCCAGCTCCGCGCGGACCTGCTCGGCGAGCTCGTCGGAGTGCCGCTGCTCGTCGACGCCGGCGAACACGACGTCGTCGTAGGGCCCGTAGTGCCAGGCGTGGACGACCCGGAGGGTGACGCCGCGCGCGGCGGCCTCCTCGAAGGCGGTCCGCAGCAGCGGCGTCGCGCCCTCGGCCTCGCGCACCCCGACCGTCACCGGGCCGGGGCCGGGCTCGGTCCAGGCGGCGGGGACGGCGACCACCGGGGCGCCGCCCTTCGCGGCGACGTGGCTGGTGATCGAGTACGTCGGCACGTGCTGGCGCTGCCCCATCCGCTCGGGCTGGAGCACCACGAGGTCGGCGTCCTCGCTCCTCGCGTCCAGGACGGCGGCCGCGTGCCCGACGACGAGCTCGGTCGTGACGGGCGCGTCCGGTCCCAGCTCCCGGCGGAGGTCGGCGGCGACGTCCTCGAGCACCTGGTGGGCGCGCAGGAGCACGGGCTCGCGGGTGACCGCGATGAGGTCGGACTCCGGCCCGGCCAGCAGGGGGTGGACGGCATGCACGAGGTGCACGGGCAGGTGCCGGCGCCGGCTCTCCGCGGCGGCGTACCGGACCGCGGCCGCGCTGTCCTCGCGCTCGGCGACCCCGACGACGATGCGGGACTGCTTGCGGGACTCCTCGGTGTTCATGGCACCAGAGTCGGCGTCGTCGCCCGCGGCAGGTAGGGCCCAAGGCCCTCGGCAGGCCGGGACACCAGGTCCGCGCAGCGGCCGTCACTCCGGGGTCGGCCCATGGGGCAGGAGCACCACCGGGCAGGGGCACTCGTGCAGCGCCGCGCGGGTGGTCCGGCCGACGTGCTCCGGGCCCTCGTGGCCCCGGTTGCGCTGGAGCACGAGCGCCTGGGCTGCTCGGCCGCCGGCGACCACGCGGTCCGCGGAGACGCCGTGCTCGACGACGATCTCGACCGGGACCCGGGCGAGCGCGCCCGACCGGCAGCGGTCGACGACGGCTGCCAGGGAGGAGCGCACCAGCTCGCTCCAGTGGTCGCCGATCCGGGGGTCGACCATCGCGCCGTGCTGCCGGGGGAGCCACCAGGCGTGGACGACCCGCAGCGACGTGTCGTGGAGGCGGGCCAGCTCGAGGCCGTGCGTGATCGCTGCGCCTGCCGTGGCGGCGTCGTCGACGCCGACCAGCACCGGCCGGTCGTCGTCGGGGACGGCCGCCCAGGTCGTGGGCACGCAGGTGACCACGGTGTCAGCGACCGCGCCGGCGACCTCACCGATCTCGCGCTGGAGGCGGAGGACGTCTCGATGGCGCACGACCAGTCCCTGGCACTCGCCGCGGGCGCGGAGCACGGCGGCGACGGGCGGACCGGAGACCACCGCCCCGGTCACCATCACGCCCGGTCCGGCGAGCGCCTCGGTCCGAGTGACCGCGCTCGCGACCACTCCTGCCGCACGCTCGCCGCGCCCCGCGTGGAGCAGACGGACCGGACAGCCGCGCAGCAACGCCTGCCGCGCCGCGAAGCGCAGGAGTGCGTCGTCGTCGTGGTCCGGGACGGAGACGACGAGCGGGAGCTGGTCCCGCACCAGCATCGCGATCACTCCTCTCGAGAGCCCACTTCCAGCGTCCGTCGGCCGGGGGTCGGCAGAAAGGGACAAAGGTCCTGTGCCGCCGAGGGCGATCGACCGAGCCCTGCGGATCGCTGCGGTCGTAGCGTCGAAGCATGACCGAGAGACCCATCACGGTCTACCTCCTGGACGACCACGAGCTCACCCGTCGCGGGATCCGCGACCTGCTCGAGCGCGCCCCCGACATCGAGGTCGTCGGGGAGTCGGGCCTGGCCCAGGAGGCCGCCGGCCGGATCTGCGAGCTCCGGCCCGACGTCGCGGTCCTCGACGCCCGGCTGCCCGACGGGTCGGGGGTCGAGGTGTGCCGGGAGGTGCGCGCGGCCGTCCCCGAGGTCGCCGTCCTCATGCTCACGTCGTACGACGACGTCGACGCGCTGTTCGCCGCCATCATGGCGGGTGCGTCGGGCTACCTGCTCAAGCAGATCCGCGGTGGGGACTTCGTCGAGACCGTGCGCCGGGTCGCGGCCGGGCAGTCGATGCTCGATCCGGTGGTCACCACCCACGTGCTCGCCCGGCTGCGGAACGGCCCACCGCCGGCCCCGCTCACCGACCGGCTGACTCCCCAGGAGCACCGCGTGCTCGACCTCATCGGCGAGGGCCTCACCAACCGGCAGATCGGGACCTGCCTGGGGCTGGCCGAGAAGACCGTGAAGAACCACGTCTCCGCCCTGCTCACGAAGCTCGACGTCGGCAGCCGCACCCAGGCGGCGGTCGTCGCGACCCGGCACGGCGACGTGCACCCGGTCTGACCCGTCCACCGATCGAGGAGAACCCATGAACGCCAGCACCCCCGCCAGCAGCGACACCGCCACCTCCACCATCGTCGTCGGCGTGGACGGCACGGCCGCCAACGAGGGTGCCCTGCGCTACGCGTCGGAGGAGGCGCGGAGCGGCGGGGACACGTTGCGGCTGGTCCACGTCGTGCCGGACCTGCTCCCGATCTCGCCGATGATGCCACTGGTCCCCGGGGACCTCGCCGACACCGGCCGGACCGTGCTGCGCCAGGTCGAGCAGGACGTGCAGCGGCTGGTGCCCGGCGTCGAGCTCGAGGGCGAGCTGCGCCACGGTGCCCGGGCGACCGAGCTCCTGCGCGCGGCCGAGGGGGCGCGCGCCCTGGTCCTGGGCCGGGCCGACCACTCCCTCGTGCGCCGCGTGGTCGAGGGTGACACGGCGACGC
>JAEZKN010000479.1 GCA_023415395.1 Actinomycetes bacterium | reverse complement strand
CGATCACACGTCGTAGTAGAGCTCGAACTACGTCCTGCGTGTTGAGCGATGTCGGCACGTGTTGGCTGGGATGCATATCCGCAGGTCACGGCGCTGGCGAGTGTTGACGATGGTTGGGTGCGGTTGGTGCTGTTGCGGACTCTCTGCGGACTACGGTGCTGGGGCATGGGCATCCGGCGCGTAGAGCGCGACAGGTCTCGCATGGCGTACACGATCAGCGAAGCGGCCGAACTGGCCGGCACGAGCGTCTCGCGGATCCAGAAGGCGATCCACGGCAGCGAGGCCGCGACTGGTCTCCCGACCCTGCGGGCCAGGCGCCTCGGTCGTCGGTACGCCATTCTGGCCAAGGACCTCGAGGCGTGGCTCGAGGCGCTGCCGGAGGCGTGACGTAGCTGCACCGTCGAGCGTCCGCGGCCCCGCCAGGGGGTCCGGGCTAGCGCGGAACCATCCGACGTGCGGGATACGCGGAATAGCGCAGGCTGTTGCCCATGCGAGCAATGACACCTGCGGACGTCGCCGATGACCTGCGCCTCGAGAGCGTCGAGGCCGTCCTGCGCATGTTGCGCGCTGGCGACCTCCCCGGCTTCAAGGTCGGGCGCGCGTGGCGCGTCGACCCCGACGAGCTCGCCGAGTGGAAGGCCAAGAAGGCCGCTCGCCCCGGCGACCCGAACCGCATCGCGCCGAGGTCGGCCCGCTCGCAGGCCGCGATCGACCGTCACGCGCGCCTCAGGCGGGAGTGACGCCGCCCTCCGCTGACCCCAGAGGGCACTCAACGACGTGTTGGCGACGTTTGGCCCCACACCCCCGGCCCGGGGTGGCCCTGCACTGGCGCGCGCGGCGAGGGCGGAGGTACTGAGCTGCCCCCACGACGCGACATCAGCCTGAGCGCGCCGGCTCGGGGGCGGACGCCGGGAGCGCTACCGCCGGGCGCCGCGCTCGGTCGGCAGGGACGCGATCCAGGCGTCCAGCTCGACGGCGCGAAAGACGGGCTTGCTGGCCTTCTCGCCCACGTAGTGAGCGATGAGTTCGCCGTCGTAGACCGCCTGGCGGATCGTGCTCTCAGAGATGCCCGTAGCCAGCGCCGCCTCTGAGAGGGTGTACGAGACGCGGGTCAGCGTGATGAGTGTCGCCATGGCGGGCAGCCTGCCACTGCAAACCCGCGGGGGTGAAGAGCCCGCCGAGTGGAACACGTGCGGCAGGCTGTGACTCGTGCAAGCCATGACACCCCCAGCGGTCGCCGACGATCTCCGCCACCCGAGCGTCGAACCGGCCCGCCGAATGCTGCGCGCCGGGGCACTTCCCGAGTTCGCCGCGTGGAAGGCCAGGAAGGTCTCCGCTCTGGCCCTTGAGGACAGGTCGCAGGACGCGGGTGGTGACGGGCCGGCATGAGGCACCGGGAGAAGCTACTGGCGTTCATCGACGAGTCGGGACAGCGGGCGATGACCAAGGCGTCGTCGGACTACTTCGTCCTGGCGGCCGTCCTGATGCCCGAGCATCGTCGACCCCAGGCTGAGCAATGGCTCGAGGACTTACGCTCCGACCTTCGGCGCCAGCCGGGGCAGGTGCTGCACTGGAAGGGCTACGTGGCACACAAGGATCGGCTCCGTGCATGCCAGGCGTTCGGCACGCAGCCATTCGCGCGAGCGAGCGCGGTCGTCGCATGCAAGCGCCACCTGCCGAAGTCACGCGACTTCACCGAAGACCACGCCTACATGTTCGCGTTCAGGTTGCTGCTCGAGCGGATGTCTTGGCTTGCCAGCGAGCGGAACATGGAGTTGGAGTACACGCTCGGTCACGTGCGCGGCTTCCCCAAGGCAAAGCTCCGCGAGTACGAGGCGCGCTTGCGAGGCATGAGCCGCGACGACTGCAAGGTCCGATGGGACTGCATTAGCAACACTCAGAGCCGGATCGATCGCCCCGAGTCGGAGGCGATGCTGCAGGTCGCAGACGTGGTCGCGTCAAGCATCGGGGCGGCCTTCAACGCGGACGAGTTCGGGAACACCGAGCAGCGGTACATCCAGGCATACGCCGAACGCTTCTACCGCGGCAGGGACGACGCCAAGCAGCTGACGTCGTACGGCCTCAAGATGCTGCCGTGGGGAGAGGCCACAAGAGCCGCACACCCGTGGGTGGCGGCTCTGTGAGTGCGCGTCGACCAGCTTTGTAACCGGCGTCTCCCGGGTGCCAGGTTGAACCCCCAGCAGGTGGCCGTCCGCGCCATGTCATCGTGTCACACACAGCGCGAGAGCGCAGCACATTCGCTGGACGTTCTGCGCGTCGCCCATCACACCGCGTCCAGTTTGACCCCGCCGCCGCGATGCTGGCCGTATCGAGAGCACGCTGTTTTCACCCTCGCAGGAAGGCGTGTGCCGCTTCCCCGAGTGCCACGGTAGTGGCCATGACGATCCCACTAGCGATCGCGGTCGAAGGGGGCATCGTGCGCAGGATCGGATCACTCGCGCTCATCTCCGCACTCGTGTTCGCGGGCTGCACGGACGAGGTGCCGAACGCTACTCGGGGCGCGACGACCCTACCCGCCAACGCCGCCCCTTCGGATGCCGCCCCTTCGGATGTCGTCGCTGACGCGTCGTACAACACGGTGGTCGCACTTCGGGACGCCGCGGTGGCTGCCGGCCTCGCGTGCCCGGGTTTCGCGCCACGAGACGGGATGGCGTTGGCAGCCGAGGCGGCTGACTGCTCGCCGTCCACGGTGCTCATGATCTACTCGTCGCAGGACCGGAGAGACGAGCAGGTGAGCAACCTCAAGGCGCTGAGCCAGTCGATCGGCGGCCCGGTGTTGCTCGTCGGCCCGAATTGGGTCGTCAACGCCGACGAAGCGGAACTGGAGCGCATCCAGCCCAAGCTTGGCGGAATCATCGACCGGTCCAAGTCCTAGCGCCGACGACCTACCGCGGCCACGCGCTCACCCCAGCATCCAGGGGCCGCACCGCGCCCGTCATCACGCCACCGGCCTCGACTCGCATGCGCCCGATGAGCGCGCCGTCGGAGTCGACGACGACGAGCTCGCGCGGCGTCCCGCCGGACGAGGCGGCGCGCTCGAGCATCCCGTCGAGCCGGGACAGCGGAAGGACCGCCTCGGGCTCGGCGCCCTCGCCAAGGATCGCCGCGGTGGCCGAGGTGACGACGCCGCCCTGTGCGAGCAGCGGGATCTTCGGCAGCGAGAAGCTGTTGCCGCCGATGCCGGGAACCCAGTCGGGGATCGAGAAGCTGAGCGACCCGACCGTGCGGTTCCAGAAGCCGGCGATGGAGTTGAACGCGCTGCGGAACGGGCTCGTGAGCGCGGACCCGAGGCCGGAGAACGCGCCGCCAATCTTGCCCGGGATGCCCTTGAAGAAGTCGAGGATCTTGCCCCAGATGTCCTCGACGTCGGTCTTGATCTGGGTCCAGTGGGACGCGATCTGCCCGACGATCGTCCACCGCTGGAAGAAGCCGACGACCTTGCCAGGGACACCCTTGATCCAGTCGACGATGCCGTTCCACGCGCTCGTCGCGCCGGACTTGATCGAGTCCCAGTTCGAGGCGATGACGCCGATGAGCGACCACTTCATGAAGAAGCCGACGACCTTGGTCGCGGCGTCCTTGATCCAGCGCACGACCGCGTCCCAGCCGGCGCGGACGCCGCTGACGATGGAGTCCCATACGCCGCCGAGCCACGTGACGATGCCACCCCAGACCTTCTTGAGCCAGGCGACGACGCTGTCCCAGTTCGCGATCAGCAGCACGAGCGCGGCGATGAGCGCGACGATGCCCACGACGATCCAGGTGATGGGGCTGGCGAGCAGGGTGGCGCTCCACTGGATGGTCGCGATCTTGGCGACGCCCATCGCGAGCGCGATCGCGGTCACGCCGCCGGCGAACACGCCGAGCACCCAGGTGTTCTCGGAGATCCAGGCGAACGCTGCGGTGAGAACGCCCTGCAGCTGGTCGATGACGGGCAGGAGCAGCGTGCCGATCGACTCCTGGAGGTTCCCCCAGCCGACGGCCATCTTCTCGGACGCGGTCGCCGACGCCGCCGCGGTCCCGCCGACCTGGCCCTCGACCTCGCTGAGGATGACCTTCTGCGCTCCGAGGATGTCCCCGGTCGCCACGAGAGCCTTGACCTGCTCCTTCTGCTCGGCGGTGAACGTCACCCCGGAGCGCGACAGGGCGGTCATGCCCTTGAGCGGGTCGTTGAGCGCCTTGCCGAGCTGCTTGCTCGCGCCGTTGAGGTCGCCGAAGCCGGCCGCCGACAGGTCCGCGGCTGCCGCGGTCGCGCGGTCGAAGATGTTCGCGCCCTCGCCGACCTCGTTCTTGACGTTCTTGAAGGTCAGCAGCAGGTTCGCGCCCGACTGGATCGCCTCGTCGTCCATGCCCGTCTTGAGCGAGATCGCCGTCGCGAGGTCGCCGACCTGGGCGGCGGTGATCTTCGCCGCGCCGCCGGTGGTCTTGATAATCTGCTCGGTGGTTGCGCCGACCTTCTGCGCCTCGCGGGCCTCGTCGATCGACGAGCCGATGAAGTCCTTGGCCGCGTTCGCCGCGCCCGCGATGACCGCGGCGCCGAGAGCGGCCTTCATCACGCCGCCGGCCGACGTCGAGAACGAGTTGCCGTAGGCGGCCCCCGAGGTCTTGCCGACGGTCTGCGAGGCCTTGGAGATGGGGCCGTCGAGCTGCTTGGTGATGCTGGCCTCGCCGCCCTTGAAGCTCGGCAGGATGGAGACGTAGGCGGACGCGATCTCAGACACCGAGCACCTCCCCGTCCCGGTCGAGGATCGACTGCACGATGACGTCGGCCCCGACGACTGCGGCGTCCGCGACGAGACGCGGCGCGGCGGCTGCGAACGCCCGCCGCGCTCGCTCGACGTCGCCGCCCGCCCACTCGACGACCGTGTCCTGCCAGACGCCCACGAGGCAGGCGCACAGGTACGCGATCTCCCCGGGGGACGCCGCGGCCTCGTTGATCAGGCGCAGCACTCGTTCCTTGCCGTCGGGCGGGGGCTCGCTGAGCGCTCGTGCGATGTCCGCGAGACGGGCACCGGCGCGCATCGCGTCCTCGTGCGGCTCTCCTGCGGTCATTGGGTTCCCTTCCGGCTGTGGTGGAAAAAACGTCGGGGAGAGATCGGCCCTATGCCTCGGGGTGGCCCTGCCGCCAGGGGGGAGGGGGTGCGCCCCGGTCACGTGAGCGACGGAGTGAGCACGATCGCGTTGCCTTCGGCTCGAACCGCCGCCTCGACCATCTCGTTGAGGACTCGGTCGATCAGGGTGTTCATCGCGAGCACGATCCCGTTCGCGCCCGTCTGGGGGTTGGTCAGGTCGTCGTACGCGCTGCGGACCTCGCCGATCTGGCCGGCAGGCGTGAACTTCGAGAGCGTCTCGCTCAGGTAGATGGACCACGAGGAGACGTACTGCTCGGCGTCGCGCGAGGTCAGGTAGTCCTCGCCCCACTGCGAGCACAGGACCCAGGCGCGCAGGGTGTCACCGTCGCGCAGGGCACGCTCGAGGAGACGGCGCAGACGTGCGGTCAGGTCGAGCCCCGTTCCTGCCGGCGCGAGCACCATCTGCAGGTCAGCCTTGATGCCGAGGATCGCCGTCTCCTGTGCGGCGTCGTGCGGCTCAGGGCGCTGGGGTGAGGACGCCTCCCGCAGGATCTCGGTCGTGCGCTGGACGGCCGCGGTCACCGCGCTCGCGTTCGGAGCGATCTTCTCGCGAGTCTGCTCGCGGTACTCCTTGAGCATCCGGACCCGGGCCTGCGGGAACAGGTCGCGGTTGAGCGAGGCCGTGGTCGCCTGCCGCGACAGCAGCTGCATCTCGTCGCGGATCTCGCGCAGACCGTCGCGCACCGGGTACCACGCGGCACGTGCGGAGCTGGGGACCGCGGTGCGCGAGAGCACGTCTTCCGCGGTCGCCAGGCCGTCGCCGATGATCTTGTTCCACGCTTCGATCCACGGGTTCCCGATGCTCACTGTGCCGTCTCCTTCGCGTCGATCCACCAGCAGCCCGCGGCCTTCGTCGCCGTGATCGAACCGGCTCGAGCCCTCTTCGTGATCGCCTGAGGGCTGACCCCCATGCGCCTGGCTGCCTCTGCTGTTGTGATCCACGCTCCACCAGGTGCGGCCGCCTGAGCGTCGAAGGGTTGCGACTGCACAACCCCGAGCAGAGCGACCGCGGCCCGTGCGGGCGCGACGACGCTGGATGCGTGCTCGAGCGGGAGCAACCCACGCCGCTGCCGCCCGCGGTTCGTCATCTCGACCAGGCCACCGAGCTCCAGCAGCGTCCACTCGTCATCGATCACGAGGCGCGGGCTGCCGTCCCTGGCGATCTCGACGCGGGCGCGGCCCGTCACGCGGCTTCTGCTCCCTCCGGGCTTCGCCGCGGTGCCGGTCGCCTGTGCCGTTCGCGATCGGTCGACCCTGCGTAGACGCCCCACTCGTCGGGGTGGTCCTCGATGAACCGCCGACAGCCCGCCAGCCCTGCGCAGCCGGCGCACAGACGCGCAGCGATCGACTGCTCGGCATGGTCGTCCGAGGTCCACGCCCTGCGAGCCTCGGCAGAGGTGTCCATGCACGGGACCGGCCGGCTCGCTGCGCGCAGGTCGACGAGGCTCGCGGACAGCTCGGCGTGCGAGTTCATGCCGCCTCCGGGCCGTCCGGGCGGGTGGCAGCGGCCAGACGAGCGTGCGCGTCCGCCGAGTACTGCTCGATCACCCGGTACGCGCGCTGCTTGGCCAGATCGTCCGGGAACGCCGCCTCGGGATCGCAGCCGTGTGCTCGGCACGCCAGCACGTACGCCGCCTGTGGGGTCGCGCCGCCCTCGACCGCGTCGTTGTACGTGCGCAGCCACGGGATCTCGCGCAGGGGGTCGCCGTCGAGCGACTGCGGCGGCGGGTACGCCAGTCGCGCGCTCGACGCCGCCCGCTGGCGCCGCACCCAGGCGTTGACCACGGCAGGGGTGAACCGCCTGTCGGACTCGCGACGGTGGTCGACCAGCGCCCGAGCGATCTGGTCGCGCGTCACGCCGACGTCGAGGAACCGCAGGAACGTGTTGAGCATGACGTCGCTGACCTCGTACCCGTACAGCGAGGCATCCGCGGTCAGCAGCACCTGCAGGTCGGTCCGTTCGGCGAGGGTCGACATGGTCAGCGGCCTCCGATCTGTCGGCGCTCCTGCGCCAAGGCGTTGTCGAGAAGTGCGAGCCCGGCTCGCTCGCGTTCGCTGAGCTCGGCCTGCACGGCGTGCACGTTGCGCTCCAACGAGCGCAGGTTCTTGGCCTGCACGGCCTGCTGAGCGGTCTGCGGCCGGTGCCGCGCCGGCAGCGGCAGGTCCGTCCACCGCTCGCCGTTCAGCCACGTACTCGGGTGCGGCACGAACTGCGACTCGGGAAGGTTCGGGTCCGCCGCGAAGGCCCGGGCCCACTGGACGATCTGCACCGCGCCGTGCGACCGCAGCGCCTTCGCCCACGCCACCCGGGCGCGCTTCTTGTCCGTCCGCCGCGGGTACGCCGCCCAGAACTCCTCGAACGCATCCGGTGCGGTGACGGCCTGGCTCACGCGCGCGTGTGTGGGTTCACCTTCGGGTTCAGTGAGGGTTAGTGAGGGTTCTACCGGTACTGCAGTACCGGGGGCACCGGAACCCAGGTACCGGGGTGGGGGGTCCTGTGGTTCCGGGGTGGTCCGGTACCCGGGTTCCGGGGTGTCCTGCAGTTCCGGGGTGCACTGCAGGACCGGGGTCAGGTCGTACATCGTCGTTGTCCCGCGGCGCTCCGAGCCGTTGATGACGCCCGCTCGCACGAGGTCCAGCACAGTCCTCCGGACCACCCTCTCCCCGCGGTTGACTCGACGCCCGAGCGTCGTCAACGACGGGAACGCGCGACCGTCGTCGTTCGCGATGTCGGCCAGCACGAGCAGGAGGGCCGGGGCACAGCCCGCGAGCGAACCCGCGGGCTGTGCCTCGATGTACCTCACGGCGGCGGTGAGGGCCTTCATGCTCACCGGCGCCTCCCGTAGCGGTCCGCGAGGTACTCGGCGTCGAAGCCCTGCTCTCGCAGCTGGTCGACGTACTCCCGCCGCTGATCGCGCTTCGCCGACTTGCGGCGCGCGCGGCGCGCCGGCCGGAACGTCATCCGGTCGGGCTTCTCCCGAGCCGCTCGAGCGCGCGCCGCGGTGTACCGGTCGACAGGGTCGGTGCTGAGCGCGTCGGTGATCATCGCGCGCACCACCTCCAGCGGCTTCACTCCTCTCCCGCCTCCTCCGCGAGGCCGGCGAGCTCAGCGATCGCGTCGGCGAGCTCGTGGGCCTCGGCGGCGCTGAGCTCGTGCTGCCCGACCTCGACGATGACCCCCGCACCCTGCGTGCGGACGAGCCGGACGGTGAGGTTGACGAAGCCGTCGGACGGACGGTGCCGTCCCTCGACGGTCCGCCGGGCGAGCTCGTGCGCGGCCGGGTCGTGGCCCTCGGCCGTCACGACCCGGTCGAGCGATGCCGTCGCGTCGTAGCGGTCGATGCCGCGCGACTCGAGTTCGCTGAGCATGCCGGCGAGGAGCAGTGCCGTGTCGTGGTCGAGCTCGTGATCCCGCAGGACGCGGTCCGCCCAGCCGACGATCGCCGGGTCGTTGAGCGGGTTGCCGACCATGTTGCCGGCGCCGGCAACATGATCCTCGGCGCTCATCGGCCTGCCTCCACCATCAGGTCGAACGGGTCGACACCCAGCGCGCGAGCGATCCGTTCGACGTCGCCGAGGTCCATGACCCGCTTGCCGGTCATGAAGTCGGAGAACTCGCTCGTGCCGTACCCGGCTGCCACCGCGACCTCGTTCTGGCCGATCGGCGCGGCCTTGATCCGCGCGCGGACCGCCTGCACGAGCAGATACTGCGTCGGGACGTGGTCTGCCGAGCCGCTGGACGGGCCGTCGATGATGTCGGCCGCGGCGAGCAGGGAGTACGCGATCTGCCGCGCCTCCTGCGCTGCCGTCCCCGACGTGTCGTCGAACAGGGTGAGTCCCCACCCGTCGATGGTGGGCGTCGTCTCGATGACCTTCCCCGCCTCCGGAGAGGTCTGCCAGCACGACACGACCATGTCGTCGGTCACGTCGTGCTGGAGCACCCGCTCCCAGCTGTTGCCGCCGCCGGTGGACCGCCACGGCCCGATCGCTGCGGCCCAGCGCGGGGCCCTGGTCGTCGCGGGCGGCGTCGGCGTCGGGGCCGTGTGGACGAGCTCGATGCCCTCGATGCCGTATGTCGCGGAGAGGTGCTCGGAGGTCACGAACACGGCCCCGTCCGCGGCGATGACGTTGCCGTACGTCGTCCAGGTTCCGTCGGGGTCCTTGTGCCACAGGCCGGGCCGGCTCTTGACGATGGTTCCGTGAGGCGCGGCGAGCAGGTCGTCGAGCGTGAGTCGCTGGCCCTCGCGGACCGCGTCGGGCATGATGGTGCTCATCTTGATCTCCCTCTCAGGGGTCGGGATCGCGGCCGGGACCTGCTCCAACAGGTGCCCGGCCCTCTTCTTGGT
>JAEZKN010000477.1 GCA_023415395.1 Actinomycetes bacterium | reverse complement strand
GGGCCACACCCCGTGGGGTCGCGGTGGCGACAGCGCGCGGAGGTCGCGCTGTTCGTCACCCCGGCCCTGGCGTTGATGGCGGTGTTCGTCGTCTGGCCGGTGGTCTCCGCCGTCCGGATGTCCTTCTACCGCTGGAAGGGCTTCGGCCCGATGGACGACTTCCGGGGCCTGGACAACTACCGGCTGGTGCTCCAGGACGACGTCTTCACCGACGCGGTGATGCACAACTTCACCATCGTCGTGCTGTCGATCCTGGTGCAGCTGCCGCTGGGACTCGGGATCGCACTCCTGCTCAACCGCAACATCCGGGCCCGCGGCCTGATCCGCACCGTCGTCTTCGTGCCCTACGTGGTCGCCGAGGTGATCGCGGGCGTCGTGTGGTTCCAGCTGCTCCAGCCGCGCTACGGCGTCGTCGACGGCCTGATCGAGGCCGTCGGGCTGACCCCGCCCGAGCAGGGCTTCCTCGGCACACCGGAGCTGGCACTGCCGACGCTCTTCGTGGTGCTGACCTGGAAGTACCTCGGACTGGCGGTCCTGCTCTTCCTCGCCGGGCTCCAGACGGTGCCGAGCGAGCTCTTCGAGGCGGCACAGCTCGACGGCGCGGGGTGGTGGCAGGCCCAGCGCCGGATCGCGATCCCACTGCTGGGCCCCTCGATCCGCACGTGGGCCTTCTTGTCGATGATCGGCTCGATCCAGCTCTTCGACATGGTCTGGGTGCTCACCGGCGGTGGGCCCGCCAACGCGACCACGTCGATGGCGACCTACCTGGTCAGCCAGGGGACCCAGCGCCAGAACTACGGCATCGCCGGCGCCGCGTCGGTGATCCTCTTCGTCGTCGGCTTCGTGCTGGCGCTGCTCTACCAGCTCCTGATCCTGCGGCGCGACACCAAGGAGGCGTGATGCCGAACCAGCAACGGATGCGGGCCTTCGGCGCCGGCAGCCCACTCGTGTACGCCGTCGCGCTCATCGTCGTCGTGGTCACGCTGGGACCGGTCGTCTACGGCGCGCTCGGCGGCTTCCGCAGCAACGAGCAGATCGCGCGCGACCCCGCCGGCCTGCCCGACCCGTGGGTCTGGAGCAACTACGCCGACGTCCTCACCAAGCCCGACTTCTGGCGCTACGCGGTGAACTCGACGGCGATCGCGGTGATCACCACGGCGGTGACCGTGGTGTTCGGGGTGATGGCGGCGTACCCCCTCGCGCGCTACCGCTTCCGCGGCCGCGAGGCACTGTTCATGGTCTTCGTGCTCGGCCTGCTCTTCCCGGCGGCGGTCGCGATCATCCCGCTGTTCATCCTCGTGACGCGCGACCTCCAGCTCGGCAACACGTGGTGGGGCGTGGCCCTGCCGCAGGCGGCGTTCGCGCTGCCGATGACCGTCGTGATCCTGCGGCCCTTCCTGATGGCGATGCCGCGCGAGCTCGAGGAGGCCGCGCTGATCGACGGCGCCTCCCGCATCGGCGTCTTCCGCTGGCTGGCCGTGCCGCTGGCCGTGCCGGGACTGATCACCGTCGGGGTCCTGGCCTTCGTGCAGTCCTGGAACGCCTACCTGCTGCCGCTGCTGCTGCTCCAGGAGGACATGCGTACGCTGCCGCTCGGCGTCGCGGACTACTCCACGGAGCACTCGGCGGACACCGCGGGCGTCCTCGCGTTCACGACGATCGCGATGATCCCGGCGCTGATCGCGTTCCTCGCGCTGCAGGGGCGGATCGTCAGCGGCCTGCAAGGAGCGGTCAAGGGATGAGCACCTCCACACGCGTCACCATGCAGCAGGTCGCCGCCGAGGCCGGGGTCTCGGTGTCGACGGTCTCCAAGGTGATCAACGGGCGCTACGGCGTCTCCGCCGAGACCAACGAGCACGTGAGCGCGGTCATCGAGCGGCTCGGCTACGAGGCGAGCCTCGTCGCGCGCAGCCTGCGCAACCAGCGCACCAACGTGATCGGCGTCCTCGTCGCCGACTTCGAGCCGTTCAGCACCGAGGTGCTCAAGGGCGCGGCCGACGCGATCCGGGGCACGGGCTACGAGCTGGTCGCCTACTCCGCCGGCGGTCGCGTCGACGAGCACGTCGGCTGGGAACGGCGCTACCTCTCCCGGGTCATGGGCACGCTCGTGGACGGCGCGGTCCTGGTGACGCCGACCGTCACCGACGTCCAGTACGACGGCCACGTGGTCGCCGTCGACCCGCACACCGGGCGCTCGACGCTGCCGACGGTCACCGGCGACAACCTGCAGGGGGCCCGGCTGGGCATCGACCACCTCCTCGAGCTCGGGCACCGGCGGATCGGGATGGTCACCGGGCGTGCGGACCTGATCTCCGCGGAGCTGCGCGAGCGCGGGTTCCGTGAGGCGCACGCCGCCGCCGGCGTACCCGTCGACGAGTCGCTGCTCGTGCTCGGCAACTACGACCCCGAGCTCGCCCGGGAGGCCGCGCGCGAGCTGCTGACCCTGCCGGACCCGCCGACCGCGGTCTTCGCGGCCAACGACATCTCCGCGCTCGCGGTGCTCGAGGTCGCCCGCGAGCTCGGCGTCGACGTGCCCGGACAGCTCTCGCTGCTGGGCTACGACAACATCCCGGAGTCGGCGCTGGCGCACCCGCCGCTGACCACCGTCCAGCAGCCGATGCGCCAGATGGGGCACGACGCGATCGCCATGCTCGTCGGGCTCATCGACGGCCGCCACCCCGACCACACCCACCTCACCTTGGAGACGACCTTGGTACGACGCGCGTCCACGACAGCCCCGGCGGCCCGGTCGGAGGTCGGGCGGTGACGGACCTGTGGCAGGACCCGACGGCCGCCGTCGAGGACCGGGTGAGCGACCTGGTCGGCCGGATGACGCTCGAGGAGAAGCTCGCGCAGCTGCGCAGCTACTGGGACGTCGCCGCCGATGCCGGCGCGATGGCGCCGATGCTCCAGGAGGGCATGGGACCGCGCCGGGTCTGGGCCGACGCGGTCGACCACGGGCTCGGTCAGATCACCCGGCCCTTCGGCACCGCGCCGGTCACACCCGAGGACGGCATGCGCCGGCTGGCCGAGCAGCAGCGCGAGGTGATGGCCTCGAACCGCTTCGGCATCCCGGCCCAGGTGCACGAGGAGTGCCTGACCGGGCTGGCGGCCTGGCAGGCCACGATCTACCCCGCACCGCTGTGCTGGGCCGCGTCCTTCGACCCCGAGCTCGTCGAACGGATGGCGGCGCGGATCGCGGCGTCGATGCGCGCGCTCGGCGTCCACCAGGGCCTCGCGCCGGTGCTCGACGTGGTGCGCGACCTGCGGTGGGGGCGCGTCGAGGAGGGCGTGGGCGAGGACCCGTTCCTCGCCGGGACCATCGGGGCGGCGTACGTCCGCGGCCTGGAGCGCGGCGGGATCGTGTCCACGCTCAAGCACTTCGCGGGCTACTCCGCCTCGCGCGCGGCCCGCAACCACGCGCCGGTGTCGATGGGCCCGCGTGAGCTGGCCGACGTGATCCTGCCGCCGTTCGAGATGGCGCTGCGCGCGGGGGCCCGCTCGGTGATGAACTCCTACACCGACACCGACGGCGTACCCGCCGCCGCCGACCCGGCCCTGCTCACCACGCTGCTGCGCGACACCCTCGGCTTCGAGGGGACCGTGGTCGCCGACTACTTCGCGATCGCGTTCCTCCACACGCTCCACCGCGTCGCGGAGACCGAAGGGGACGCCGGACGGCTCGCGCTCGAGGCGGGCATCGACGTCGAGCTGCCCTCGATCAACGCCTACGGTCAGCCGCTGGCCGAGCTCGTCGCGGCCGGCCTGGTCGACGAGAAGCTGGTCGACCGCGCGCTCCACCGCGTGCTCCACCAGAAGTGCGAGCTCGGCCTGCTCGATCCCGGGTGGGCGCCGGCCGAGCCCGCCGCCGTCGACCTCGACGACGCGGAGTCGCGCGCGGTCGCGCTCGAGCTGGCACGCCGCTCGGTCGTGCTGCTC
The DNA here is from genome assembly GCA_023415395.1 of Actinomycetes bacterium. Classification (GTDB taxonomy): domain Bacteria; phylum Actinomycetota; class Actinomycetes; order Propionibacteriales; family Nocardioidaceae; genus Nocardioides. The sequence goes on along the minus strand of JAEZKN010000477.1, from coordinate 2,246 downwards.
GCCAACGGCGGGACGCTCCCGCTGCGCGAGGGCAGCCGGCTGGCGGTCGTCGGGCCCCGCGCCGACACCTTCGAGGCGATGCTCGGCTGCTACTCCTTCCCGCGCCACGTGCTCGTCCACCACCCGGAGGTCGAGCGGGGCGTGGAGATCCGCTCGGTGCGCGAGGCGCTCGCCGAGACCCACCCGGTCGAGTTCCGGCTCGGCTGCCCGGTCCTCGGCGGAGACGACGCCGACATCGCCGCGGCCGTCGCGGCCGCACGGGAGGCCGAGGTCTGCGTCGCCGTCCTCGGGGACGAGGCCGGGCTCTTCGGCATCGGCACCTCGGGGGAGGGCAACGACGTCGCCTCGCTCGACCTGCCCGGTCGCCAGGAGGAGCTGCTGGAGGCGCTGCTCGGCACCGGTACGCCGGTGGTCGCGGTGCTCCTCGTCGGCCGGCCCTACGACCTCAGCCGTCAGGTGGACCGGCTCGCCGGCCTCGTCTGCGGCTTCTACCCGGGCGAGGAGGGCGCGCAGGCCCTCGCCGACGTGCTCGACGGCCGCGTGAACCCCTCGGGCCGGCTCCCGGTGAGCTTTCCCGGCGCGGGGTCGACCCAGCCGTCGACGTACCTCGCCCCGACGCTGGCGGGTCCCACCGACGTGAGCGTGGTCGACCCCACCGCGCTGTTCGCCTTCGGGCACGGCCTGTCCTACGCCGACGCGGCCTGGGGGGACGTCTCGGCGGTGTCGGGTCCACGGTGGGACACCGACGGCACGTGCGAGGTCGTGGTGCCGCTCGCCAACGAGACCGACCGGGACGTCTCGGAGGTCGTCCAGGTCTACCTGCACGACAAGACGGCCTCGGTGGTGCGGCCGGTGCAGCAGCTCGTCGGCGCCGCGCGGGTCGACCTCGCGCCGGGGGAGCGGGTGCGGGTGACCTTCTCGCTGCACGCCGACCTGACCTCCTTCACCGGGCGCGACCTGGTGCGGATCGTCGAGCCCGGGGCGGTCGAGCTGCGCGTCGGCGCCTCGAGCACCGACCTCCGCGCGGTCCTCGAGCTCGACCTGACCGGTCCGGTGCGCCAGGTCGGGCCGGAGCGGGTCCTCGAGCCGGACGTCGTCGTCGTACCGGCCTGATGCACTACGACCTGCCGCTCCCGGAGCTGTGGGAGTACGACCCGGCGGTCCCCGCCCCGGACGACCTGGCCGCGTTCTGGGCCTCGTCGCTGGTGCCGGCTCCGGAGGCCACCTTCGAGCGGGTGCCGACGGGGCTGGTGGCGGTCGAGACCTACGACGTCACGTTCACCGGCGCCGACGGTGACCCGGTCCGCGCCTGGCTGCACCTGCCGGCGGAGGCGTCGCGGGGCTGGCGGCTCCCCGGGGTCGTCCAGTACCAGGGCTACAACGGCGGTCGCGGGCTGCCGCACGAACACGTGCTCTGGGCGCTGGCGGGCTACGCCCACCTGGTCATGGACACCCGCGGGCAGGGGAGCGGCTGGACCACCGGTGCGACCGCCGACCCGGTCGGCTCGGGTCCCGCGCAGCCCGGCTTCCTCACCCGCGGGATCGAGGACCCGCAGACCTACTACTACCGGCGTGTGTACGCCGACGCCGTGGCCGCGCACGAGGTGCTGCGGTCCCACCCCCTCGTCGACCCCGACCGGGTCGCCGTGGCCGGGGGGAGCCAGGGCGGCGGGCTCGCCCTCTCCGTCGCCGCTCTGGCCCCCTCCTCCGTGGCGGCCGTCCTGTCCGACGTGCCGTTCCTGACGGACTTCCGCCGCGCCGCGTCGATCAGCTCCTCCGAGCCGTACGGCGAGCTGGTCCGCTACCTCGCCGCGCACCGCGACTCGCGCGCCTTCGAGACGCTCGCCTACTTCGACGTCTCCGTGCTCGCTCGGCAGGCCACCGCGCCCGCGCTCTTCTCGGTCGCGCTCATGGACGCCACCTGTCCGCCCTCGACGGTGTTCGCGGCGTACCGCTCCTATGGCGGGCCGGGCTTCGCCGACAAGTCGATCGAGGTCTACGAGTTCAACGACCACGAGGGCGGCCAGGCCTTCCACCAGCAGCGCCAGCTCGCCTGGCTCGCCGACCTGCTCAGCCCCGCCACCCCGCCGACTCGGCTCTAGCTGCCCGCCCAGGACCCCCGACTCGGCGCAACTTGTACGCCCAGGACCGCCGACTCGGCGCTACTTGTACGCCTAGGACCGCCGCGTCGGCGCGACTTGTACGCGTGGGCGGGCAAGACCCGCCGCCTCGGGCCGCCGCGGCGG
>JAEZKN010000462.1 GCA_023415395.1 Actinomycetes bacterium | reverse complement strand
CGCGGCGTACCGCCGGAGGGAGCTGGGGCACGTCGGGCAGCACCTCGGCCACGAGCGCGACGATGCGCGTGCGGACCTGCTCGGGGAGCTCGGCCAGGGTGGGCGCACTCACTCCGCGGCCTCCTCTCTGCCCGGGTGGCGCCGAGCGTAGCCCGCGCGTCGTCCCGGGGTTTGTCGGTGGCCCGATCTAGCGTCGACGACGTGACCAGCAGTGCCCCCCGATCGATCCAGCGTGCGACCTCCCGGTGGGAGTCGCAACGCACTTTCGACGAGCTGGGCCGCCCGCTGCGCGACGTCACGTTCTGTGTCGTCGACCTCGAGACCACCGGCGGCTCGGCCGAGGGCGGGGCGATGATCACCGAGATCGGCGCGGTGAAGGTCCGCGGCGGCGAGGTGCTCGGCGAGTTCCAGACGCTGGTCAACCCGCGCACCGAGATCCCGCCCTTCATCGCCGTGCTCACCGGCATCACCAACTCCATGGTCGCGACAGCGCCGTCGATCGACTCCGCGCTGCCGGCGTTCCTGGAGTTCGCGAGCGGAAGCGTCCTGGTGGCCCACAACGCGCCGTTCGACGTCGGCTTCCTCAAGTACTTCGCCGAACAGCAGGGCCGGCCGTGGCCGAAGTTCGAGGTGCTCGACACCGCGCGCCTCGCGCGCCGGGTGATCACCCGCGACGACGCCCCGAACTGCAAGCTCTCCTCGCTGGCCAAGGCCTTCGGCTCCCCCGTCACGCCCAACCACCGTGCCCTCGAGGACGCCCGCGCCACCGTGCACGTGCTCCACGGGATGATGGAGCGGCTCGGCGGGCTCGGCGTGCAGACCCTCGAGGAGCTCTCGACCTTCTCCTCCCGGGTCACCACCGCCCAGCGCAAGAAGCGGCACCTCGCCGAGGCGCTCCCCCACGCGCCGGGCGTCTACCTCTTCCGCGACGACCGCGCCCGCGTCCTCTACGTCGGCACCTCCCGCGACCTGCGCACCCGCGTCCGCTCCTACTTCACCGCCTCCGAGACCCGCTCGCGCATGGGCGAGATGGTCGGCATCGCCAGCCGGGTCGACGGCATCGAGTGCGCGACCGCGCTGGAGGCCGAGGTCCGCGAGCTGCGGCTGATCGCCGAGCACAAGCCGCGCTACAACCGACGCTCGCGCTTCCCGGAGAAGGTGCACTTCATCAAGCTCACCCGGGAGCCGTGGCCGCGGCTGTCGCTGGTGCGCCGGGTCCTGGCCGACGACGCCGACTACCTCGGTCCGTTCTCCTCGAAGAAGACGGCCGAGAAGTGCCTGGCCGCCCTCCACGACACGTTCCCGGTGCGGCAGTGCTCCGACAAGCTGCCCCGGAAGCCCGCGCGCACGTCGGGCTGCGTGCTCGCCGAGATGGGTCGGTGCCTCTCCCCCTGCGACGGCAGCGTCGACGACGCGACGTACGCCGCCGTGGTGCGCCAGCTGCGCGACTCGCTGCTGCGCCGCCCCGACGAGGTGGTCGACGCGATCAACGAGCGGATGGCCGCGCTCGCCGCCGACGAGCGGTTCGAGGAGGCCGGGATCCACCGGGACCGGCTCGCGGCCTTCGTCCGGGCGGCGGCGCGCACCCAGCGGCTCTCCGCGCTGACCCGCTGTCCCGAGGTGGTCGCCGCACGGCGCGAGACCGACCCGAGCGGCCGCGGGGGCCGCTGGGAGGTCCACGTCGTCCGCTACGGCCGGCTCGCCGCAGCCGGGGTCATCCCGCCCGGAGCCGCCGCCCACTCCTACGTCGCCACGCTCCGGCTCTCCGCCGAGACCGTCGCCCCCGCTCCCGGGCCGATCCCGGCCGCGACCGCCGAGGAGACCGAGAAGGTGCTGCGCTGGCTGGAGTCCCCCGGCATCCGCCTGGGCGACGGCGACGGCGAGTGGACCTGCCCGGTCGCGGGCGCCACCCGCCACCTCGCCGTCCACGACGCCGTCCACCAGTCCCGCCTCTCCCTGGTGCCGTTCGCCGAGCGCCGCGGGATCTCCACGGTGCACCAGCCCGCCCGGTAGCCGCCGTCCACTAGGTTGACCGCATGATCACCGCCATCGTCTTCGTGAAGGCCGACGTCGCGCAGATCCCCGAGGTCGCCGAGCAGATCGCGGCGCTCGACGGGGTCAGCGAGGTCTACTCCGTGACCGGGCAGATCGACCTGATCGCGCTCGTGCGGGTCCGCAACCACGAGGACGTCGCCGCCGTGGTCGCCGACAGGCTCAACAAGGTGCCCGGCGTCAACGCCACCGAGACTCACATCGCGTTCCGCACCTACTCCCGCCACGACCTCGAGTCGGCGTTCTCCCTCGGTCTCGACTGACCGTCGTGGCCTGGCTCGACGCCGTCGGCTGGGCCGGCAGCGCCCTCCTGGTCTTCTCGCTGCTCCAGGCGCGGGTGCTGCGGTTCCGCGTGCTCAACACCGTCGCCTGCGTGGTGCTGGTGTTCTTCAACGTGATGATCGGCGTGTGGCCGATGGCCGCGATGAACGTCGTGCTGGCGACGATCAACGTCTTCTTCATCGTGCGCCTGCTCGGCGAGCGGCACGACGTCGGCGCGTTCGAGGTGCTCCGGGTCAACACCGGCGACGACTACTTGCGCCACGTGCTGGAGATGCACCGCGAGGACATCGCCCGGTTCCAGCCCGACTTCACCGAGCCGCACCCGGACGAGGGCGCCTTCATCGTGATCAAGGGCGACGAGACCGTCGGCGTCGTGGTGCTCGCCCGGGAGGACGGTGACACCGCCCGCATCCTGCTGGACTACGTCACCCCGAAGTACCGCGACTTCACGCCGGGCGAGTTCGTCTGGCGCCGCAGCGGGCTGCTCGAGGGGCTCGGCTTCCGCCGGGTGCTGACGCCGCCGCGGATGGTCGGCGCCTACTACGACAAGGTCGGCTTCCGCCCGGCCGGCGAGGGCTACGTGCTCGAGGTCTGAGCGGACTCAGAGCGGACTCTGGGCGGACTCAGAGCGGACTACGCGGAGCTGGCCGCGACCCAGCGCTCGAGCGTGGCCTGGGCGGACCCGGAGTCGATCGCCTCGCGCGCCCGCACCAGCCCGGCGGCCAGCGCCTCGTCCGGGTCGGCCGCCGGTGCGGAGTGGACGGCGAGCGCGGCGGCCGCGTTGAGCAGCAC
>JAEZKN010000432.1 GCA_023415395.1 Actinomycetes bacterium | reverse complement strand
GCGTTGCCGCCCTGCCGCAGGACGCGCAGGCCCGCACGCGTGGCGTCCGGGTCGACCGAGGTGACCGCGCCCCCGGTGCCGGTCGCGACCGGTTGCTTCTCCGGGGCCGCGTGAGCCGGTGGCGCGGCGAGGACGAGGGCGAGCGGCACGACGAGGGTCCCGAGACGGCGCATCACCACCCGTGCCCCGTCACAGGGGGCCGGAAACGGCGTACCTCGCCAGCAGGAAGTCGCCGTTGCGGAGGTGCTCGACCAGCGCCAGGTCGAAGGGCCGGGGGAAGAGCGGCCGCCCCGCGCCCAGCGTCACGGGGGCGATCGACACGATGATCTCGTCGAGGAGCCCGTGCTCGGCGAACTGCGCCGCGAGGTCGCCGCCGCCGACGACCCACAGGTCCCGCCCGTCCGCGGCCACGGTCATCGCGGCGTGGACGTCGGGCACCGGGTCCGCGGTGATCGTGACGCCGTCGCGCGGTGCGAGGTCGCGGTGCGTGAACACCCACGCGGGCACGTCGTACGCCCACGCCTCACCGGTCTCCGCGTTGTGGTCGAGGATCCACTGGTACGTCGTCGCGCCCATCGCGATCGCGCCGACGTCGGCGATGAACGCGGCGTAGGACAGCGGCCCCTCGTCGGTGATGTCCTGCTTGAAGAGCCAGGCCAGCGAGTCGTGCTCGTCGGCGATGAAGCCGTCGAGGGTGGTGGCGGTGAAGTAGGTGGTCGTCATGCGTCGCCTCCCGAGCGTCGTCGTAGCCAGGTGATGGGGTCGCCCTCGTCCACCACGACGCCGAGGTCGCGCAGCATCGCGCGGACGGCGAGGCGGCGGTGGGCGGAGTAGGTCAGCACGTGGGCGAGGACGCTGCCGACGACGAAGCTCTCCGGCGGCTCGCAGAGCGCGTCGACGATCCGGTCGTCCCACGCGTCGCGGCGGCCGAGGTCGCGGATCGCGTCCAGCCACCGCGGCGTCAGCGCGTCGTGGCGGCGGAGCAGGTCGGCGGGGCTGTCGGCCCGGTCGGCGGGCAGGTCCTCGCCGAGGATCGCCGCGAGCCAGACCTCCTTGGTGTAGGTCGTGCGCTCGAGCACGCTGGCGACCGACGGCTCCGGCCCCTCCCAGGCCAGCACCTGCTGGCCGGGGCGCAGCTCGCGGCGGAGCTCCTCGTCGGAGAGCTGCTCGGCGAGCTCGAGCAGGTCACGGGTGTCGTCGAGGTCGTGGTGGACCATCAGGTCCAGCGGCTGGGCCATCGTGCGCTCCCCGGCGTGGACCCACAGCGAGGTGGGCGGGTGGAAGTGGATGCCGTTGGGGGCCGGGAGCCAGTGGCTCCCCTCCCGCGGCCGGCTGGGCGCGTGCCCGAAGGCGCGCGCGAACGCGCGGCTGAAGCCCTCGACGGACTCGTAGCCGGCGGCGAACGCAGCGTCGGTCACGCTCTCGCCCTGCCGCAGCTGCCAGGCCGCGCGCTCGAGCATCACCCGCCGGCGCATCGCCACCGGCGGCTCCCCCGCGTCCCGGGACAGCCGACGGGTGAAGTGGAACGGCGAGGTGTGGGCGCCGCCCGCCATGTCGTCGAGGCTGCGGTGCTCCTCGTCCAGCACCGCGTCGAGGAGCTCGCGCAGGCGGTCCCGTCCGGTCATGCCGCTCAGTCTGGCGTGGGCGCCTGCTCCCGCGCCCGACCGATCTTGCTCTCCTCGACCTTCCGCAGCGCCTGGTCGACCAGCTCCGGGTCGTCGAAGCGGATCCAGTGGATCCGCGGGTCCTTGCGGAACCACGAGTCCTGTCGTCGCGAGAACCGCCGGGTCGCGGTGATCGTGCGCTCGCGCGCCTCGTCGAGGCCGATCTCACCGTGGAGGTACGCCGTCACCTCGCGGTAGCCGATCGCCCGGCCGGCGGTGCGACCCTCGGCCAGTCCCTCGACGAGCAGCCGCTCGACCTCGGCGACGAAGCCGGCCTCGAACATCGCGTCGACCCGCGCGGCGATGCGCGCGTCGAGGGTCGGCCGGTCGATGTCGACCCCGATCTGGACGGTGTGCGGGTCGGCGTACTCCAGCCTCGGGAGGGACGCGGTGAACGGCCGGCCGGTGATCTCGACCACCTCGAGGGCGCGGACGACGCGGCGCCCGTTCCCGACCAGGATCCGGTCCGCGGCCCCGGGGTCGACCTCCCGCAGCCGGGCGTGCAGCGCGGCCGGGCCGACCTCGGCGAGCTCCTCCTCCAGGCGGCGGCGCACGGCGTCGTCGGTGCCGGGGAACTCGAACCGGTCGAGGATGGCCCGCGTGTAGAGCGCGCTGCCACCCACGAGCACCGGTGTCCGGCCCCGGCCGCGGACGTCGGCGATCGCCGCGCGCGCCCAGTGCTGGAACTCGGCGACCGTCGCCGGGTCACGGACGGTGAGCGTGTCGAGCAGGTGGTGCGGGATGCCGCGCCGCTCGGCGACCGGCAGCTTCGCCGTGCCGATGTCCATGCCGACGTAGACCTGCATGGCGTCGGTGTTGACGATCTCGCCGTCCAGCCGCTCGGCCAGGTCGAGCGACAGACCGGTCTTGCCGGAGGCGGTGGCGCCCACCACGGCCACGATCGGCACGTGTGGGTTGGGGGGCATGTGGCTATTTTGACAGGCATGACCGCGCCGATCCCCGAGGAGCAGGACCAGCCGCCGACGCCCGACACCACACCGCCGGGTGAGCACGCGGGCGAGCTGCCCGACGAGCGCACCGGTGACGGTGCCGAGGGTCAGCACGAGAACGCGGAGACGTCTCTCGACGAGCCGTCCGACGACAGCGGAGGCCAGTGATGAGCGAGTTCGACCAGACCGACGGCGTGCTGCCCGACGAGCAGCCCGACGCCGAGGAGTTCGAGGGCACCGAGCCCGGTGCGGACTCCGAGGACACCGGCACGCACTACGACGAGAGCGGCGAGCCCGAGACGACGCCCCACGACCAGGAGATCCTGGACGAGGAGCCCACCGAGTGAGCGAGGACCCTCACCACGGCCGCTTCGTGGTCGTGCCGGCGTCCTACGTCTTCCTGCTGCGCGGGGAGGGTGCCGACACCGAGGTGCTGCTCCAGCTGCGGACCAACACCGGCTACATGGACGACCACTGGGCGGCGGCCGCCGCCGGTCACGTCGAGCGGGGCGAGACCGCGATCGACGCCGCGCGCCGCGAGGCGCTGGAGGAGATCGGGGTGACCGACCTCGACCTGGTCTTCGTGACCGCCATGCAGCGCACCCGGCACGACCTGCCGATCGACGAGCGGATCGACTTCTTCTTCACCGCCCGGTCATGGGCCGGCGAGCCGCGGATCCTGGAGGCCGCCAAGGCGGCCGAGCTGCGCTGGTGCCGGTTGGCCGACCTCCCGGAACCGGTCGTGCCGCACGAGCGCGCGGTGTTGGAGGGCCTGCGAACGGGTACCACGACGGCGTACTCCACCTTCGGCTTCTGAAGGAGCGCGCATGTCCGACCTCGGCCCGATGCCCGACCCAGAGATCGAGCCCGGTGAACCCAACCCCGGCGGCGTCGACGCCATCGGCGACGACAGCGGCCCGATCGCGATCCCGGACCTGACGCCCGAGGAGAACCCGGCCGTGGACGACCAGGTGCCGGACTCGCTGGTCGAGCAGATGTCCGGCGACGAGGACACCTCGACCAAGGCGACCCGCAGCGACGACGGCGAGGACGACGAGCCCGAGAAGGAGTCCCCCGCATGAGCCCGGCCCAGGAGCGACGCGACGACTCGAACGAGGAGCTCCAGCGCTCGACCCCCGGCTCCACCGGCCCCGAGCGCGCCGCCGGCGGCATGGGCGTGAGCAGCGAGCGGGTCGGCCACGCCGGTCCCGGTCAGGAGGCTACCGACGGCCTGCGCGACGTCGCGCCCCACGAGCACCCCGACGGCGCCGACCTGCCGCCCGAGCAGTCCGTCGGCAACCCCGAGGACAACCCCGAGGGCCTCCCGCCCAAGGCGGGCTACTCCAGCAAGGACCCGCGCTCCGACGACGAGGTGTGACCCAGGTCAGCGCACGCGCGTGACGTCCAGCGGTGTCTCGACGGCGGTGCCGTCGGGGCCGCGCTCGACGAAGTAGGCGCCGGCGGCGTCGCGCTCGGCGTACGCCGCCACCATCTCGGTGCCGCGGTAGAGCAGGCCGGCACCGTCGTCGGTGGCGTAGCCGGCCGGGAGGGTGCCGTCCGCGACGAGCGCCTGGTAGAGCGGGCGGCGCTGCTCCTCGGAGTCGTAGTGCACGCCGTTGGACCACGGGAGCAGCCCGAGGCCGTTGTCGATCGGCCGCAGCTGCGGCCCGAAGGAGTCGGGGGTGCCGCCGACGTGCCAGCACAGCGAGCCGGCGGAGACGCCGGTCAGCACGACGCCGGCCTCCCAGGCGGTGCGCAGTGCCTGGTCCAGGCCGTGCAGGCGCCACATCGCGAGCAGGCCGGCGACGCTGCCGCCCCAGACCCAGACGACGTCCTGCTCCAGCAGGTGCGCGGTGAGGTCCTCGACGTTGGGCATCGGGAAGAGCTGGAGGTGCGAGCCGTCGAGCCCGCGCTTGCGGGC
>JAEZKN010000395.1 GCA_023415395.1 Actinomycetes bacterium | reverse complement strand
TCGCCGCGGTCGTCGCGGGCGCGGGTGGGTCGTGAGCCGCCTCGGGGTGGTCACGCTGGCCCACGGCCGGCACGACCACCTGCGGCTCCAGCACGCCTCGCTCGCGTCCGGGACCCGCCGCCCCGACGTGTACGTCGTGGTGGCCATGGCCGACCGGGAGCTCGAGTCGTGGCCGGCCCAGCATGGGCTGCGGGCGCGGACGGTGCCGGTCGACGCCGACCCGCTCGGGCTGCCGCTGGCGGCTTCGCGCAACGCGGGCTTCGACCTCGCCTCCGCGCTCGGCTGTGACGTCGTCGTGGGCCTGGACGTCGACTGCGTCGTCGGCCCGACCGCGCTGGCGGCGTACGAGGAGGTGGCGCTGGGCGAGCCCGACCGCGTGTGGTCCGGTCCGGTGACCTACCTCGACCAGCCCCCGCCCGGCGGCTACGACCTCACCGGCCTGCGCGACGACCCCCATCCCGCGCGGCCCGCGCCGGCGCCGGGGGAGGTGCAGCGCGGGGGCGACGTCGACCTCTTCTGGTCGCTGTCCTTCGCGATGTCGCGGTCGACGTGGCTGCGCTCGGGAGGCTTCGACGAGGCCTACGTCGGCTACGGCGGCGAGGACACCGACTACGGCCGCCGGCTCGCCGAGCGCGGCATCGACCTCGCCTGGGTCGGTGGAGCGCGGGCCTACCACCAGTTCCACCCGGTCAGCCGGGCCGATGACCACCTCGACGACATCCTCCGCAACGGCCGGCTCTTCCGCGACCGCTGGGGGTCCTGGCCGATGTTCGGCTGGCTCGCCGAGCTCGAGGAGCAGGGCCTCGTCGTACGCCGCGGGGACGACTGGGTTCGCGCGGCCGGGGTACCGAAGCCGGTATGACCGAACCGCAGATCCAGAAGGTCGAGAAGCTCCCCGAGGCCACCGAGGACGTCCAGGACGCGGACGTGGTGCCCGAGGACCACCTCAACCGCCCCGAGCAGGCCGACTTCGACCCGGCCGAGCGCAAGCCGTACGTGGACCCGGACCCCGACATCCTGCCGACCAGCGACGAGGACCTCGGCTCGCAGGAGTAGCACCCGGCAGGCGCCGGGCCACCACTCCAGCGCGGGTGAGGGCTCACCTGGTGGAGCGGGTGGCCCGGCTGACCGGGAGGTAACCCGCCCCGCCCGAGCCGACACTCACCCCGGCGGGGGGTGATGAACCCCCGGGGCCCGTGCGACGCGCACGCGGCGCCCCCGGCAGGACTCGAACCTGCGACCGTCGGATTAGAAGGCCGATGCTCTATCCAGCTGAGCTACGGAGGCGGAGGATCGGAAAGACAGTCGGGAGATACATGGGAACGACGCCCGTGTGGTCCCGCCGGCACCTTTCGATCCGCCGCCAGTATGCCGCAGGCCGTTCTCGGCGCTCCACGAGAGTTGGCAGAGCGGCCGTCATCGTGCACTGGACTGTCCGGCGCGCCGCTCAGCGCGAGCCGCTGCCGCCGGTGCCCGCACTCGGAACCACGTACCCGCGGTGTTCGGCCCACTCGCTCGCGAGGATGGACATGTCGTGGGCGTCGACCCAGTCGTTCTCGAATCGGAGGGCCTGCCGCTTCGTACCCTCGTGGACGAAGCCGACCTTCTCGTAGACGTGGCGGGCGCGAGGGTTGAAGTCGTAGACCTCGAGCTCGACCCGATTCAGCTGCTGGTCCTCGAACGCGTGCCGCATCGTGAGCCGGGTTGCTTCGGTGCCCAGGCCCCGATCACGGGCCCCGGAGATCCAGATGCGGAACCCACAGGAGCGGTTTGCGACGTCGAGGTCGTTGAGGACCGATTCGCCGACCACCGTCCCTGAGCTGTTGTCGACGATGGCCCACACAATCCGGTCCGAGGCCTCGGTCCAGCGCCCGTAGATCGCCTCCAGGTCTGCTCTGCTCCATCGTTCTTCCCCGACTTCGGCGAGGCTGTGGACCAGGCCGGTCAGCATGGCTGCTTCTGCGTCGTTCATGGCGGCGTGCAGCACGGGCACGTCATCGACCGTCACCGGCCGCAGGGTCACAAGCTCGCCGTTCAGCACTGGCTTGTTCGAGAAGTCGATCGGTGGAGCCGAGCTCATGGCCGAGTTCATGGGCGGAAGTCTTTCAATCGTGGCCGTCCGGAACCACCGATTTGCCCGCGAGGAACCCGGAGGTCGACCAGGTGCTCGCAGCTGGTGTCGCGCTCTCGGACCGCTCCCGACAACGGCCCCGGCGTGCGGCTCCGGGTCGGCGACACGTTCCGCGTGCCGTGGCTGGCTGCGTCGTTCAACGACCTCTCCGACCACGGGTGTCCTGCCGGAGGTGTGTCCCACAGCGTGCGGGACACACCACGCCTCCTTGTGCTTCCTGCCACCCAGCTGCTCACCCGGGCTGGCTGATGACGATTCACGAACCTGCAAACCCGTGACGCTCGAACGGGCGCGAATCTGCGATCACCCTCACTGCAGGAGATGAGTGCGATGGTGCTGAGCTGTCGGGTCGTGTGCGGCGGCACCCGGGGCTTGCTGCACCGAGGGGCCGCGGGCTGACTCGCCACTTCAGGCCGGCGGCTCCTCCTGGTCCGCGTTGCTCGTCTTCGGCAGACGGAACGTGGCGAGCAGCCCGATGAACAGGGCGGCGGCGGCGAAGCCGGTGGTGAGCTGGCTGGCGTGGACCATGGCGTCGCTGGCGGCGTCGACGATGGCCGTCGAGCCGGTCCGGCCCTGCAGCTCGGGGATCGCGGCACCCGCGGAGTTGGAGACGGCGTCGGAGATCTTGGTGACGGTCTCCGGCGGCAGGGAGAGCGCCTTCAGGTTGGCCTCGGTGGCGCGCCCGAGGTTGGCGATGAGCAGGCCGCCGAGCACAGCCACGCCGAGCGCCGAGCCGAGCTGTCGTCCGCTGGACTGCAGGCCCGAGGCCTGACCGCTCTCGTCGATCGGCACGTCCTTGAGCAGCAGCGAGGTCAGCTGGGCGGTCGCCATGCCGACCCCCACGCCGTAGACGAAGAGGCACCCGACCAGCTGCCACCAGGGCACGTTGCGGGACATGACGATCGCGAGTGCTCCGACGGCGGTGGCCTCGAGCGCGAGACCGATCTGCACGACGGTCCGCTGGCTCAGATGCTTCTCCAGCCGCGGCAGGACGCTCGAGACGAGGAACGTTCCCATGGCCAGCGCGAGGATGACCCAGCCGGTCTGCAGAGCGGTGTAGCCGAGGGCACCCTGCAGGAGCAGCGGCAGGGTGAAGAGCAGGCCGAACTCGCCCAGTGCCACGATGAGCGCCGCCAGCATGCCGGCGCTGAATGTCGGGATCAGGAACAGCTTCAGGTCGACCAGCGCGGCCTTCCCGTGCGCGGTGCGACGCCGTTCGTGCCACACGAAGTACGCCAACGACAGCACTCCGATGGTCAGCACGATCGGCACCGGCGAGATGTCGCCGTCGTCCCGCCGCCACCAGCCGTAGTTCCTGGACTCGATCAGTGCGAACACGGTCGCGCCCATGCCCACCATGGTCAGCACGATGCCCAGCACGTCCCCGCTCGGCCGAGCTGACGGGTCACGCGTCTCGGGCAGGGCCTTGATGATCCCGAAGAGCACGAGCAGCCCCACCGGGATGTTGATCCAGAACGCCCACCGCCAGGAGAAGTCGGTCGCGAACCAGCCGCCGAGCAGAGGGCCGATCGCCGCCATGCCGCCGATGGCCGAGCCGTAGACCGCGAACGCGACGGTGCGGGCCCGGCCGACGAACAGGGCATTGAGGCTCGAGAGGGTTGTCGGCATGACCATCGCCGCGCCGATGCCCTGCACGAGACGCGCCGCGATGAGCATCTTCCCGTTGACCGAGAGCCCGGCGAAGATCGACGCCACCATGAAGATCACGAGGCCGATCCCGAAGAGCAGCCGGCGGCCCTTCAAGTCGCCGATCCGGCCTACGGTGATGAGCAGCGCGGCGAACACGAGCGCGTAGACGGCGTTCATCCACTGCGCCTCGGTGGCGGTCAGGTCGAGGTCGTCGATGACGACGGGGAGGGCGACGTTGACGATCGTCGCGTCCATGATCACCAGGGAGACGCCGAACCCGATGGTCAGCAGGGCCGCCAGCTCTCGGCGGGTCAACAGCGGGCCGCTGTCAGCCCTGGGTGAGGCCATGCTTCGAGTGTTGCACCACGTCCCACGACGCAGCGCTTGACCGGTTCGGCCCGGGAGACCGAACACGGGCGTGTGCGGCCCCCGCTGGCTGGGATGAGCGCCCGGGCGACGCGGCGCGGAGGTGTCCTCGGGTCGCAGAGGCAGCTGGCGTCGACCCGGATGGTGTCCTGGCTCACGGAGTGGCCCGGGCCCGCAACCCCCGAGTTGGACTGGTCTAGACGTTCGTTTATGTTCTTCTAGACGAACGTCTAGCAATGCTAGGGGGCATTCATGGGTTTCGTCCGTCGACTCCGAGCGGGAGCGGCGAGCACGCCACGCGCAGCGATGCTCTTCTGCGCGACCGCTGCTGTCTCGCTCGGGATGCTGGCAGCGGTCTCCCCGTCGGAGCCCGCCGAAGCCGTCTTCGGCGACCCCGCCACGAGCAAGGGGCAGTACGTCGAGGTCATCGACTGGGTGCAGTGGGGCACGCGGAACAACGAGGTCGTGCTCCAGAACCCGCAGAGCTCCAAGACCGTGTCGGCGGTTCGCCAGCTCGGGAGCCAGACGCTCCGCGTGGACTGCACGGCCAGCGGCCTGCGGTGGGAGCAGTCGCTCGGGACCGGCCAGTACGGCTCGAACACCGGCCAGACGCTCACGCCGCCCCTGGTCGCCTACGCCCCGGGCAGCTGGGCCGGCGACTCGTTGGACGACCTCTACAACCGGGGCGGGAAGGGCTACGCGGTCACCCCCAACCGGCCGCGGTTCCCCGACGACTTCCGCAACCCGAACTCGATGGTGATCGGCCTGGGCAACCCCAACCCGGGCCTGCGGGACAGCGCCCCGGTCTCGGTCAGTGAGGCGCAGACAAACGGCGCGCGCATGTCCTTCGACTTCTCGTGCAGCGCCAGCCTCGACGGTCGCGCGGTGCCGCTCGAGGGCATCGTGTTCGCCGACGCCGAGGCCAGCAGCGGCCGCAACACGGCCAACACGGACAACAACAACGGCCCCGAGTGGGTGCAGGCGACGTCGTCGGAGACCAACGCGACCTGGCGCCTCCTCGAGCAGGAGCGCACGTGCACCCAGGCCTCCACGATCGCCTCGTGGCCGGCCGCCGACTCGCTGCGGCTGGGCGTCGACGGCCAGGAGTGCACCTACCAGGGCGGCAACGCGTGGCCCTACCCCAACCCGAACGGGCACGGGCCGACGGCGGTGGCCTTCCTCCAGAACGACGCGGGACGCTCCACCGTCTCGGCCCGGGTGGAGATCCAGGGCCGCGGCTACAGCGCCATCGCGCTCGGCTACGTGATCAACACCGACTTCGGCGACGCCCCGGCCAGCTACCAGGAGGCCGGCGCCATCCTGCAGCCGCGCTGGACCGGCGGCGAGATCACCCGCAACACCCAGACGAACCTCTCCACCGCTCCGGTGGCCCGCTACCAGCTGCCCCAGCGCACCCTCCTGGGTGAGACCGTCGACGCGGAGCAGCGGCACCGCCACACCGACGGCGCCGACGGCGACGACGTCAACGGCGCCAGGGACGAGGACGGCCTCGTCGGGTCCAGCCTCGCGCGCGACGGCTACACGTTGCCGCTCGCAGCCCTCTCGTCGACGACCGCCGCGTCCTACACGGTGGAGGGCGTCGCCTGCTACGGCCCCCAGGAGGGCAAGGCGTACGTCGCCGGATGGATCGACTGGAACGGCAACGGTGTCTTCGACCCGTCCGAGCGCTCCACGACCGCGGAGTGCGCCGCGGGTGGGCCGCACCGGGTCGACCTGACGTGGTCGGTGCCCGCCGGGTCGGCACCGTCCGGGCCCCACACCTACCTGCGCCTGCGCATCGCCGAGGACCGCGCCTCGGCGGAGGCGCCCACGGGCATCTCCCTGCGGGGCGAGGTCGAGGACCACCGCCTGGACGTGCCCGCGCGCCTGCTGGTCGACAAGACGTGGATCGTGAACGGGCAGGAGCACCGCCACGGGGAGCAGCCGTCCGGCCTGGACGCCGTCGCGACCGTGAGCCCCGCGCTCGGCGAGGAGCCCACCTGGGGAGAGTGGCACGGCGGGCACCGGCTGGGTGACCAGGTCGGCCTAGGGGAGACCACGCGGATCGACGCGTCGCTGGCCGGGTGCGTCGTCACGGCCAGCACTCTCACCGGCGACGGCCTCCCGGCGGCCGGCGTGGACCTGCGCCGGGGGACGACCACCGCGACGGTGCAGCTGCCCCAGGTCAGCAACCGCTACCTGATCACCAACGAGGTGACCTGCACCCAGCGCCTCACCCTGGAGAAGGACGGCGCCTACGGCGAACGGCCGCCCAGCGACTGGAAGTTGTCCGCCTC
>JAEZKN010000306.1 GCA_023415395.1 Actinomycetes bacterium | reverse complement strand
GGTAGAGCTTGCGCTTGACGAAGTACTCGTCCTCGAGCGCGATCTTCTCCAGCTCCTGGGCGATCTCGAGCAGCGGGTTGACCCCGGTGACCTCGAAGACGTCGTCGCAGGCCTTCTTGATGATCTTGGCGCGCGGGTCGTAGTTCTTGTAGACCCGGTGGCCGAAGCCCATCAGGCGCTCGTTGCCGTCCTTCACCCCCTTGATGAAGTCCGGGATGTTCTCCTTGGTCCCGATCCGCTTGAGCATGCGGAGCACGGCCTCGTTGGCGCCGCCGTGCAGCGGGCCGAAGAGCGCGCCGACGCCGGCCGCGACCGCGGAGTAGGGGTCGACCTGCGAGGAGCCGACCGAGCGGACCGCGTTGGTCGAGCAGTTCTGCTCGTGGTCGGCGTGCAGGATGAAGAGGACGTCGAGGGCCTTGACCAGGCGCTCGTCGGCGTCGAACTTCTGCTCGCTCATCTTGAAGAGCATCGAGAGGAAGTTCGCGGTGTAGCTCAGCTCGTTGTCGGGGTAGACGAACGGCTTGCCCTGCGCGTGGCGGAAGGACCAGGCGCCCAGCGTCGGCATCTTGGCGATCATGCGGACGATCTGCATGTGCCGGTTGTCGGCGTCGCTGATGTTGCGCGCGTCGGGGTAGAACGTCGACAGGGCCCCGACCGACGCCATCAGCATCCCCATCGGGTGCGCGTCGTACCGGAAGCCCTGCATGAACTCCTTCACGTTCTCGTGCACGAAGGTGTGGTACGTGATCTCGTGCACCCACGCCTCGTACTCGGCCTTCGTCGGCAGCGAGCCGTGGACCAGGAGATAGGCCACCTCGAGGAAGTTCGACTTCTCGGCCAGCTGCTCGATCGGGTAGCCGCGGTACTCCAGGATGCCCTTGTCGCCGTCGATGTAGGTGACGGAGCTCCGGCACGACGCGGTGTTGACGAAGCCGGGGTCGTAGACCGCCAGGCCCGGCGTGCTGTCGTCAGCCTTGATCTGGCCCAGATCGGCGGCCTTGATGGTGCCGTCGGTGATCGGGACCTCGTACTCCTGCCCGGTGCGGTTGTCACGGACGGTGAGAGAATCAGTCACAGCCTCAACTTAGTCGGCGGCGTGGCGCCATGCGAACCGGGTGTCTGATCGTGGACGCTGTGCCGTTCGCGGCAGCGGGATTTTGACCCCCGTCGCGGCGCGCCCGTACTCTTGTCAGTCGCGCCTCCTGCCGCGCTCCGAGCCCAGCCACGGGACCGGGGTGCAGATCCGGAGAGAGACCGGGCCGTGTTCGTCAGAAGGCGTGGTTCCACCACCCGGGACGGCACCGGGCCGCCCGGGCCCTACGAACGAAGGACACTCCTCCGTGCGCACCTACAGCCCCAAGCCGGGTGACATCTCCCGCGAGTGGCACGTCATCGACGCCACCGACGTGGTCCTCGGCCGCCTCGCGGTCCAGACCGCGAACCTGCTCCGCGGCAAGCACAAGCCGATCTTCGCCCCGCACGTCGACACCGGTGACTTCGTCATCATCGTCAACGCGGAGAAGGTCGCCCTCTCCGGCACCAAGAAGACCACGAAGATGGCCTACCGCCACTCCGGCTACCCGGGCGGCCTCTCGGCCACCCCGATCGGCGAGGTCCTCGACAAGGACGCCCGCAAGGCCATCGAGAAGGCCGTGTGGGGCATGCTCCCGAAGAACAAGCTCGGCCGTCAGATGCTGAAGAAGCTGAAGGTCTACTCCGGGCCGAACCACCCGCACCAGGCCCAGCAGGCCACTCCGTTCGAGATCTCCCAGATCTCCCAGTAATCAGACGTACGAGCGAGAAGAGAGATCTGAGACATGGCTGACACCAACGAGGTCGAGGAGACCTACGAGGTCGACGAGCAGGGGATCGCGTACAGCTCGGAGAGCGCCCCGTCCGCGGACACCCCCGAGCGTCCCGCCACCATCGCCCCCGCCGCGGCCACCCGCCGCCGCAAGGAGGCCGTGGCCCGCGTCCGCATCGTGCCGGGCACCGGCCAGTGGACCGTGAACGGTCGCACGCTGGACTCCTACTTCCCGAACAAGCTGCACCAGCAGGTCGTCAACGAGCCCTTCGCCGAGCTGCAGCTCGAGGGCCGCTTCGACGTCATCGCCCGCATCCACGGTGGCGGCATCACCGGTCAGGCCGGCGCGCTGCGCCTCGGCGTGGCCCGCTGCCTGAACGCCGTCGACGTCGAGGCGAACCGTCCCTCGCTCAAGAAGGCCGGGCTGCTCACGCGTGACGCCCGCGTCATCGAGCGCAAGAAGGCCGGTCTGAAGAAGGCCCGCAAGGCGCCTCAGTTCAGCAAGCGCTGATCCTGGAACGCGTGCCGGGCACCTCGCGGCCTTGTCGCCGCTCGACGACCCGCTTCGCTCGAAGGTCGCCTTCGCGGCTCCGCCTTGCGATGCACCCCGGCACGCGTCCCAGAAGGGGTATCCGATGACGCGCATCTTCGGCACGGACGGGGTCCGGGGCCTGGCGAACGGTCAGCTGACCGCGGAGCTGGCCCTGGACCTTTCCGTTGCTGCCGCCCGTGTCCTGGCCGACCGGGGCGAGTTCGAGGGCTCCCTGCGCTCCGGGGGCAAGCCGCTCGCCGTGGTCGGTCGGGACACGCGCATCTCGGGTCAGTTCCTCGAGCACGCGGTCGTGGCGGGGCTGGCCTCGGCCGGCGTGGACGCGGTCCGGCTGCGGGTGCTGCCCACGCCCGCGGTCGCCTACATGACCCAGGCGCTCGGCGCCGACCTCGGCGTGGTCATCAGCGCCTCGCACAACCCGATGCCCGACAACGGCATCAAGTTCCTCGCCCGTGGCGGGCTCAAGCTCGACGACGCCGTCGAGCGTGAGATCGAGCAGCACCTCGACGAGCCGTGGGAGCGCCCGCTCGGCGGCGACGTCGGGCGCGTGACGCCCTACGCCACCCCGGTCGAGGAGTACGTCGAGCACCTCGTCTCGACCATCGACCAGCCGCTCGCCGGCATCAAGGTCGTCCTCGACTGCGCCCAGGGCGCGGCCTACCGGGCCGGCCCGCTGGCCCTGCGCGCCGCCGGGGCCGAGGTGGTGCCCATCTGCGTGGAGCCCGACGGCCTCAACATCAACGACGGGTGCGGGTCCACCCAGCTCGGACCGCTGCGTGCCGCCGTGCGCGAGCACGGCGCCGACGTCGGCTTCGCCCTCGACGGCGACGCCGACCGCTGCCTGGCGGTCGACCACGAGGGCAACGACATCGACGGCGACCAGATCATGGCGATCCTCGCGATCGGCATGGCCGAGACCGGCCGCCTGGCCAAGAACACGGTCGTGGCGACCGTCATGAGCAACCTGGGCTTCGTCCAGGCCATGCGGGCCGCCGGGATCGGGGTGCGCCAGACCAAGGTCGGCGACCGCTACGTCCTCGAGGCCATGCGGGTCTCGGGCTACTCCCTGGGCGGCGAGCAGTCGGGCCACGTGATCATGAGCGAGCACGCGACCACCGGCGACGGGATCCTGACCGCGCTGCACGTGCTCGAGCGGATGGCGGCGACCGGCCAGAGCGCCCAGGCGTTGGCCTCGGTGGTGACCCGGCTCCCGCAGGTGCTGGTCAACGTCCCCGGCGTCGACAAGTCCCGCGCCGACGACGACGCGGTGGTCGCGGCGGCCGTGGCCGAGGAGGAGGCCGCGCTCGGCGACAGCGGCCGGGTCCTGCTGCGTCCGTCCGGGACCGAGTCGCTGGTGCGGGTGATGGTCGAGGCGCAGACCCAGGACGAGGCGCAGTCCGTGGCCGACCGCCTCGCGACGGTCGTGCGGTCGCAACTGGCACTCTGACCCCATGCGACCTGGACCCACGCTCGCCTTCGAGGGCGTAGCGAAGACCTTCGGACCCGTGCGCGCGGTCGACGACCTCAGCTTCACGGTCCGTCCCGGCGCCGTCACCGGCTTCCTCGGCCCCAACGGTGCCGGCAAGACCACCACCCTGCGGATGCTGCTCGGGCTGAACCGTCCCAGCGCGGGCCGGACCCTGGTGGGCGACAAGCCGTACGTCGAGCACGAGCGGCCCGCGCGGGTCGTCGGTGCCGCGCTCGAGGCGTCGTCCTTCCACCCCGGCCGCACCGGCCTGGGCCACCTCGAGGCCTTCGCCGCCCAGGTCGGCGTCTCGAGGAAGCGCTGCCACGAGCTGATCGAGTTCGTCGGGCTCGGGCCTGCCGCGGACCGGCGGGTCGGCGGCTACTCGATGGGGATGCGGCAGCGGCTCGGCCTCGCGACCGCGCTGCTCGGCGACCCGCCCGCGGTCGTGCTCGACGAGCCGGCCAACGGCCTGGACCCCGAGGGCATCGTGTGGCTGCGCAGGCTGCTGCGGGCCTTCGCCGACGAGGGCCGCACCGTGCTGGTCTCCAGCCACGTGCTGACCGAGGTGCAGCACACCGTGGACGACGTGGTGATCATCGCCCGCGGCAGGCTCGTCCACGCCTCGTCGCTGACCGCGCTCGCCGAGCTGGCCGAGCCCGAGACCTACGT
>JAEZKN010000370.1 GCA_023415395.1 Actinomycetes bacterium | reverse complement strand
GCCGAGGGCCCCGCGACCGGGTCCTCGGCGAACTCCCGGGCGACGGCGACGAGCTCGGCGAGGTTCTCCAGCCGGGTCTCGTCCTGCGGGTCGTCGCTCTCCTCCAGCGAGGCGAGGTAGCCCGAGCGGGCCAGCACGGACTCCAGGACGACGTCGGGGCGCTCTCCCCCGTCGACCATCGACTGGAGCTCCTCGATCATCGCCACGAAGCCCCGGATCGCGGTCAGCGACCGGGTGGCCAGGCCCGGCGCCTCGTCGGCCCGGCGCAGCGCCTCCCAGAAGATGATCCGCTCGCGGTCGGCCAGCGCGTTGACGCACTCCACCGCCCGGTCCCCGATGCCGCGCTTGGGGGTGTTGAGCACCCGCCGCAGCGAGACCTGGTCGGCCGGGTTGACCAGCAGGCGCAGGTAGGCGAGCGCGTCCCGCACCTCGCGCCGCTCGTAGAAGCGCACCCCGCCGACGACCTTGTAGGGCAGGCCGAGACGGATGAAGACCTCCTCGAACACGCGTGACTGGGCGTTGGTCCGGTAGAAGACCGCGACGTCACCGGGCCGGTGCCTGCCCTCGTCGGTGAGCTTGTCGATCTCCTCGGTCACGAACCGGGCCTCGTCGCGCTCGTCGTCGGCGACGTACCCGACGATCCGCTCCCCGTCGCCGGCGTCGGACCACAGCCGCTTCTCCTTGCGCCCCTTGTTGCGGCTGATCACGGAGTTCGCGGCGGTGAGGATGGTCTGGGTGGAGCGGTAGTTCTGCTCCAGCAGGATGGAGGTGGCGTTCGGGAAGTCCTGCTCGAAGTCGAGGATGTTGCGGATGTTGGCGCCGCGGAAGGCGTAGATCGACTGGTCCGCGTCGCCGACCACCATCAGCTCCGCGGGCTCGACGCGCTCCGCGCCGTCGTCGACCATCTCCGGGTCGTCGGCACACAGCTGGTGGATGAGGGCGTACTGCGCGTGGTTGGTGTCCTGGTACTCGTCGACCAGCACGTGGCGGAAGCGGCGCCGGTAGACCTCGCGCACCTCCGGGAACTGCTGGAACAGGTGGACGGTGAACATGATCAGGTCGTCGAAGTCGAGCGCGTTCGCCTCGCGCAGGCGCCGCTGGTAGGTCGCGTAGACCGTGGCGTAGGTCTCCTCGAGCCGGTTGTGGGCCTCCTTGGCGGCGTCCTCGGGGTCGTGCAGCTCGTTCTTCTGGTTCGAGACCCAGTGCAGCATCGCCCCCGGCTGGTAGCGCCGCGGGTCGAGGTCGAGGTCGTTGCAGACCAGCGTCATCAGCCGCTTCTGGTCGGCGGCGTCGTAGATCGAGAAGTTGGACTTGAAGCCGAGTTTGTCGATCTCCTTGCGCAGGATCCGCACGCACGCGGAGTGGAAGGTCGAGACCCACATGATCCGGGCGCGCTTGCCGACGAGGTCCTCGACGCGCTCCTTCATCTCGGCGGCCGCCTTGTTGGTGAAGGTGATCGCCAGGATCGAGCCCGGGTGCGCCTTGCGCTCGGAGATCAGCCAGGCGATCCGTCGCGTGAGCACGCGGGTCTTGCCCGACCCGGCGCCCGCGACGACCAGCAGCGGTGCGCCGGCGTGGACGACGGCGGCGCGTTGCGGGTCGTTCAGCCCCTCCAGGAGCTCGTCGGGGGTCGGGCCGCGCCGCGTCGTGCGCGGCTCCTCGGGGGCGACGGACTCCAGGCCGGGAAGCGGGAACGGGCTGCTCATCTCGGTCCCCAGCCTACGGGCGGACGCCGACATTGAACGGCCCGGCTAGCCTGTCGCACGAGGGGAGTACCTCACCAAGCACCGTCCGGTCACTACGGCAGCGTCGACACGCAGGCCCCGGGCGTTCGCCCGTCCCACGGGCGAGGGAGACCTCAGGCAACGACACCTGAGGAGACCTCGTATGACCCCCGCCGTGCTCGTCCCCACCCTCGACGCCCACGCCATCACCACGATCGGCACCCCGACACTGTGGACCGTCACGATCGGGGCCGTCGTCGTCCTGCTCGTGGTCGACTTCATCGTCACCCGGCGACCGCACGCCGTGACGATGCGGGAGGCGGTCGCGTGGTCGGCGTTCTACGTCGCACTCCCCCTGGTCTTCGGCGCGTGGGTGTGGGCGCAGCACGGAAGCGGCATCGGGGTCGAGTACTACACGGGCTACCTGGTCGAGAAGACGCTCAGCGTCGACAACCTGTTCGTGTTCATGCTGCTGCTCTCGGCGTTCGCGGTCCCGGTCGCCCTGCAGCAGCGGGTGCTGCTCTACGGCATCGTGGGTGCACTCGTCCTGCGCGGCATCTTCATCGCGCTCGGCGCAGCAGCCCTGGCGGCCTTCGACTGGGCGTTCCTGGTCTTCGGCCTCGTCCTGCTGGTCACCGGGGCGAAGCTGCTGCGCGACGCCGTCTCGGGCCACGACCACGAGGAGAAGGACGTCGCGTCGATGCGGGTCGTGCGCCTCCTGCGCCGCCTGATGCCGGTCGCGGAGGAGTACGACGGTCCGCGGATGCTCACCCGTCTCGACGGTCGACGGGCGCTGACGCCGTTCGCGCTCGTCGTGGTCGCCGTGTTCGCGACCGACCTCGTCTTCGCGATCGACTCGGTCCCGGCGGTCTACGGCATCACCGGCGACCCCTACCTGGTCTTCGCCACCAACGCCTTCGCGCTGCTCGGTCTCCGCGCGCTCTACTTCGTGCTCCAGGGCGCGCTGAGCAAGCTGGTGCACCTCAGCTACGGCCTGGCGGCGATCCTCGGCTTCATCGGGGTCAAGCTGGTGCTGCACTGGGCTCACCTCGCCTGGCCGTCGGTGCCGGAGATCCCGACGCTGGCCTCGCTCGGCGTCATCGTCGGCGTGCTGGCGATCACGACCGCGACGAGCCTGGTGGCGGCGCGGCGCGAGGAGTCCGCGCGGGCCGAGGAGTCAGCAGCCGCGCGGCGCTAGCCGGGCCGGGCTCAGGCGTGGGTCGAGGACCAGATGACGGCGACGCAGACGTTCGCCACCGTCAGCGCCAGCAGCAGCGCCCACAGGCCCTTGGAGATCTGCGGCTTGCGCAGGTTGGCCATGACCAGGACCAGGATCACCAGGCCGATGAGGCCCTTCACGGCCACCTTGGCGTGGTTGACGTCGCCGTCGCCCGACTCCAGGACGCCGACCAGCAGCAGGCCGGCCACGAACGCGACACCCGCGCCGTCGCGCATCAGCGAGTTCACCGACTTCTCGGGGCTGCGCAGCTGGACCAGCAGCCCGCCGAAGAGGGCGGCGTAGCCGAGGAGGTGGATCACGAGCAGGATCTGGCGCAGGAGGTCCATGGCCCGAAGCCTAGTGAGGCACGGTCACACCTTCAGGCTCGGGTCTCCGCGCTCGGCGTCCTCGGGACGGTCCCGGGTGCCGAAGAGGTACTCGACCACGAAGAGCACCAGCCCGATCCCGACCAGGCCGGCGCACCACAGCAGCGAGGTGGGGTCGTCGTAGACGGTCCAGCCGAGGATGGCCAGGTTGCCGACGAGGCCGACGAGGAGCAGCGGCGTGTTGGCCCGGAAGGTCCGGTCGTGCTCGTCGTCGCCCCGCAGCTTCAGCGTGGTCACGATGACCAGGGCGTAGATGGCGAGCAGGAACACGACCGTGACCGTCGCGAGCCGGCCCACCAGGTCCAGCTTGCTCCCCGACTCGGTGATGAGGGTGCCGATCACGACCAGCGCTCCGACGACCGCCGCGCTGAAGAGCAGTCCCACCCACGGGCTGCGCCGGGAGTGGTGCAGCCGCCGGAAGGCCCCGGGAACGACGTCCTCGTTGGCCATGCCGTAGAGGATGCGGGGCTGGGTGGTCACGACCACCAGCGTGGTGTTGGTGATCGCGACCAACGCGATCACCGCGAAGACGGTGCTCATGAAGCCGGTCGAGACCGGCAGGATGCCCTTCTCGACCACCTCGAGCAGAGCGGCCGGCGACTCGGCGAGCTGGTCGACGTCGACGGTCAGCGCCGCCGAGACCGACACCAGCACGTAGACGACGCCGGCGACGATCATGCCGCCGATCATCGAGCGCGGGAATCCCTTGTGCGGGTCCACGGTCTCCTCGGCGACGTTCGCGGTGTTCTCGAAGCCGGTCATCGCGAAGAACGACAGCGAGACGCCGGCGAGGACCGCCAGGACCGGGTCGCCGTCGGCCGAGAAGTCGACCAACGTGCCGAAGTGGGCGTTGCCCTCGAAGGCGTAGACGATGCCGCAGAGCAGGATGATCGCGAGCCCGGCGATCTCGACGAACGTCATCGCCATGTTGATCACCACCGACTCGGTGATGCCGATGAAGTTCACGACGGTCAGGACCGCGAGGAACCCCAGCATCACCAGCAGCGCGGGCGGCGAGGGGAAGATCTCGGCGAAGTACGTCGCGAACCCGCTGGCCAGCGAGCCGGCGGCGGCGAAGCTCGCCGACAGGAAGGACACCGTCACCAGGAAGGTCAGCGCCCGGCTGCCGAACGCCTTGTTGACGTAGAGCGCGGCGCCCGCCGCACGCGGGTACTTCGTCGCGAGCTCGGCGTAGGCGCTGCCGGTGATCGCCGCGACGGCGATGCCCACCGCGAAGGCGATCCAGAAGGCGCCGCCGACGGCGGCGGCCACCAGGCCGATGAGCACGTAGATGCCCGAGCCGAGGACGTCTCCCAGCGTGTAGAAGAACAGCTGAGGGTTCGTGATCGAGCGCTTGAGCTCGGTCCCCTCCTGCGCGATGGGCTCGTCTGTGGTCGTCACGCGACCGTCGTACCCCCGGTGGCGCGCGTGAAAACCGCAGTTACAGCAGGCGTCGGTCCGAGGCCCAGCGGGTCAGCTCGTGGCGCGAGGAGAGCTGGAGCTTGCGCAGGACGCTGGACATGTGGGTCTCGACGGTCTTGATCGAGATGAACAGCTCCTTCGCGACCTCCTTGTAGGCGTAGCCGCGGGCGATCAGCCGCATCACCTCGCGCTCCCGCTCGGTGAGCCGGTCGAGATCCTCGTCGACGGCCGCGACCTCGATCGTGCCGGAGAACGCGTCGAGCACGAAGCCGGCCAGGCGCGGGGAGAACACCGCGTCGCCCTCGGCGACGCGCTGGATCGCCTGCACCAGCTCGGGGCCGGTGATCGTCTTGGTGACGTAGCCGCGGGCACCGCCGCGGATGGTGCCGATCACGTCCTCGGCGGCGTCGGAGACCGACAGCGCGAGGTAGCGGGTCTCGGGCGACGCCCCGGCAGCGGTCACGCGGCGCATCACCTCGACCCCGCCCCCGCCGGGCAGGTGCACGTCGAGCAGCACCACCGCCGGGTGGTGGGTGGTGACGGCGGCGACCGCCTCGTCGACGTC
Source organism: Actinomycetes bacterium (assembly GCA_023415395.1). Taxonomy (GTDB): domain Bacteria; phylum Actinomycetota; class Actinomycetes; order Propionibacteriales; family Nocardioidaceae; genus Nocardioides. The sequence continues at coordinate 8,599 of JAEZKN010000370.1, read as the reverse complement.
CGCGGCCTCGGCGAGCACGTCGACCACGCCACGGCCCGCGCTCTCCAGCTCCGCGCGCACCCCGCGGCGGAACATCGCGTGGTCGTCGACGACGACGATCGTCACCGCACTGGTCGCCGGGTCACTCATGGCTCTCCTCCTGCTCGCGGGCCAGGTGCAGGCGCACCTCGGTCCCCTCCCCCGGCGTGGACCGCACCTCGGCGGTGCCGCCGTGCCGGGTCATCCGGTCGATGATGCTGTGCCGTACGCCGTAGCGGTCGGCCGGCACGGACGCCGGGTCGAACCCACGCCCCCGGTCGCGGACGAAGACGTCGACCGCGTCGTCGGTCACCTCCGCGAAGACGTCGACCCGGTCGGTGCCGGCGTGCTTGGCTGCGTTCGTGACCGCCTCGCCAGTGGCGTTGACCAGGGCCCGCAGGTGCTCGCCGAAGTCGCAGTCGCCCACCGTCACGACGTCGACCGAGACGCCGTACTCGTCCTCGACCCGGGCCGCGACGCCCCGCAGCGCGCTGGCGATCGTGCGCTCGTCGGTGGACTCCCCGGAGTAGAGCCACGCGCGCAGGTCGCGCTCCTGGGCCCGGGCGAGGCGCGCCACGGTCGGTCCGTCGTGGGCGTTCTTCTGGATCAGCGCCAGCGTCTGGAGCACGGAGTCGTGCAGGTGCGCCGCGACGTCGGCGCGCTCCTGCGTGCGGACCCGCTCGGCGCGCTCGTCGCTGAGGTCGGACGCGAGCCGGTAGACCCACGGCCCGACCACGATGGCCAGGCCGACGATCGCGAGCACCGAGGCGGAGAGGACGTCGCGCGCCATCGACAGCGACCCGCCGTGGACCGACCACAGCACGACGGCGAGCACGATCAGGGCGACGCCGGCGCCGACGCGGGCGTACGACGCCCAGCCCCCGTTGCCGAAGACGACCCGCAGCGGGGCGACCCGGCCGGTGTGGTCGAGCCAGCGCTCACGCTGCGCCTCGTCGGCCTGGCGCCACAGCAGGCCGATGCCGACCAGGGCGATGAGCAGCGGCCAGAAGATCGCACCACGGCCGAAGACCGCCTCGAGCAGCAGGATCGCCCCGAAGCCGAGTGCGGCCAGGGCCATCGCCGGACCGACGTCGGAGAGCCGGCGGATCCGGCCGGGCCGGCGCCCTCCGCGCGAGGCGCTCTCGAGGCCCGGGGTGCTGATCTCGAAGGCCGAGTCCGAGGGGAGCATCGCCCACAGCGCACCGTAGAGGACCACACCGGCCCCGCCGAGGAACGTGCCCAGGACGAAGCCCGCACGCACCCAGATCACGGGCACGGCCAGGTGCTTGGCCAGGCCGGAGGCCACGCCGCCGAAGATCGGCTCCTGGGTGTCGCGCGTGGCTCGCCGCCCGCCGAGCGGGACCGCGGCCTCGGCGGTGGTGTGGGTGCTGCTCATCGTGGCTCAATCGTCACACAGCGCGAGCCCCCTCACCATGAGGGCTGACCCCGGCCCCACCCTGACCACCCGGCCCCTCCCCCGGCCGAGGATCAGGGGCGTCCCCGATGGTCCGCGGCCTGCTGGACCGTCAGGCTGGAGCCATGACCAGCACACCGCCCGAAGCACCCCCGCCGCCCCCGCCCGCCGGTGACCCCGGCCCCCGGGTGACCGGGGACCAGGTCCGCGACCTGGGCCGCCTGCGCCGCTCCCGCACCGACCGCAAGGTCGCGGGCGTCGCCGGCGGCCTGGCACGCCACCTCGACGTCGATCCGCTGATCCTGCGGGTGGCGTTCGTGGTGCTCGTGTTCTTCGGTGGTGCCGGCCTCATCGTGTACGGCGCCTGCTGGCTGCTCGTGCCCGAGGACGGCGACGAGCGGGCGCCGTTCAACCTCGACGACCGCTCGCGCTCGATCGCGCTGGTGATCGTCGGCGTGCTCGCCGCCCTGGCGCTGATCGGCGACTCCTGGGGTGCCTTCTGGTTCCCGTGGCCGGTGGCGATCGTCGCGCTGGTCGTGCTCTGGCTGCTGACCCGCAACAACCAGCCTCCGGTGCCGCCCGGCCCGCCGCCGACCGGCCCGACCGCTCCCGCCGTCCCGCCCTACCTGCACTCGACCTCTGCACCCCCGGTCGGCCAGCAGGCCACCGGGTGGGTGGGGCAGCCGGCAGCACCCGCGGCGCCGCCGCAACCGCCGTACTACCAGCAGCCGGTCCCCCCGCAGCCGGTCCGGCCGTTCCAGTCCTACGTCCGGCCGCAGAACCCCCGCAAGCGCGGACCGATCCTCTTCTGGCTCACGCTGGCCCTGGTCGCACTCGGGGTCGGTGTCCTCGGGATCGCCGACCTGGCCGGTGCCCCGGTCGCCGACCCGGCGTACCCGGCCCTCGCGGTCGGCATCTGCGGGCTGATGCTCGTCGTCGGTGCGTTCTTCGGGCGGGCGGGCGGGATCATCGCCCTCGGCCTGGTCGCCGCCCTCGGGCTGGCCGCCTCGACCGCGGCGCAGGAGGTCGACCCGGACACCGTGACCGAGCGGCCGGCGACCGCCGCGGAGGTCGACTCCTCCTACTCGCTCGGCGTCGGTGAGCAGCGCATCGACCTCTCGGAGGTCTCGGACGTCGAGAACCTCGACGGCCGGCGCATCACCGTCGACGGCAACCTCGGCGCCATCGACATCACCCTCCCCCCGGGCGTCCGTGCCGTCGTCGACGCGCGGCTGCGCGGCTTCGGCGAGATCAAGCTGTTCGGCAACAAGCGCAACGGCATCGACGTCTCGGACCAGCAGACTGCCGGCGCCGCCGGCGACCCCACCCTCACGCTGGACCTCGAGCTCGGCGTGGGCGCGATCGAGGTGACCTACTGATGAGCAGCACCACGCACGACCAGCAGCACGAGACGCAGTCCTGGCGGCACCCGGTCAACGTCGGGCACCTGGTGATGGGCATCGCCTTCCTCGCCATCGTCGGGGTGTGGGCCCTGATCCAGACCGACGTGGTCACCGGCGAGGAGGTCCGCTGGCTGATGCCGGTGCCGTGGGTGCTGGCCGGCCTCGGGGGCCTGCTGGCCATCGCGCTGACCGGCAGCCGGCGCCGGACCACCCGGCAGAGCCTGACCGACCCCGCCCTCCCGGTGGTCGAGGAGGTTGCCCAGCAACCGTCTCGAAACCACCCCACCCACCCGGTGGTTGAGGAGGTTGCCCAGCAACCGTCTCGAAACCACCCCACCGACGACACCACCCACCCGGTGGTTGAGGAGGTTGCCCAGCAACCGTCTCGAAACCACCCCACCGACGACACCACCCCGATCGAGGAGGACCCCCGATGAACGACCTGCGCATGAAGAACCTGGTACGCCGCCGCGACGACCGGATGGTCGCCGGGGTGTGCTCCGGGCTGGCCGACTACCTCGGCGTCGACGTGGCGCTCGTCCGCGTGGCCGCGGTCGTCGCCCTCGTCTTCAGCGCCGGCGCGGCGCTGGTCGCCTACGTGGCCGCGTGGATCCTGATGCCGGAGGTGTGACGGCTCGCCCGGAGACGCACGGCCTCGAGGGTCGTGTCGGGGTGGTCGCTGAAGAGCCCGTCCACGCCCGCGTCCAGGAGGTCCCAGGTGTCCTCGATGGAGTCGGTCTCGTCGCGCAGCGTCCACGCGTGCACGCGCAGTCCGGCCGCGTGCGCGTCCGCGACCACCTCCGCAGTGACGAGCTCCTTGTCGACACCGATCACGTCGGCGTACTGCGCGACCCGGCGCAGACCCGGTTCGGTCACCAGGTCCACCCGGCCGCGACCGCTCACGAGCTGCACCAGCGGCAGGTCGGTGCGCGGGCGGAGGCGCCGCAGGCTGCCGGCCTCGAAGGACTGGATGAAGACCGGCAGGTCCCGACCGGCCAGGGCCGCCAGCAGCGGCTCCTCCAGCGCCAGGCCGAGCCCGGCGAAGTACGACGGGTGCTTGGTCTCGGGATAGACGCCGATCCGCCGGCCCAGCCGCGCCGACTCCTCCTCGACGAGCGTGAGGACCTCGTCGAAGGTCGGGACGTCGTAGCGCCCGTCGTAGCGGACGTTGCGCGGCCGGTCCTGCGGCCTCGGCTCGACCGCGCGCAGCGTCTTGAGCTCGGCGAGCGTGAGGTCCTCGGTGAACCAGCCGGTCACCACGCGGCCGTCCACCACCTTGGTCGTCCTCCGGTCGGCGAGGTCGGGGCGGTGCGCGACGTCCGTCGTGCGGCCGATCTCGTTCTCGTGCCGGGCGACGAGGACGCCGTCGCGGGTCGGCACGAGGTCTGGCTCGACGTAGTCAGCGCCGAGGGCGATGGCCAGGCGGTACGACGCGAGCGTGTGCTCGGGCCGGTAGCCGGACGCCCCGCGGTGGGCGATCACGATCCTCTCGGGCATGCCACCAGCACACGCGGGAACCGTGTCCTCAGCGCGGGGGCGACATGTACACCGGGTGACAGGATGACGGCCATGACGAGCACGCCCTCCCTCGGACGCATCACGACCGTGCCCGCGCTGGAGCGCCCCGACCTGCTCGCCGCACCCGTCCGCGCCGCCCTCGAGGCGTGGCCGCACGCGGACGGGGTCGGCGTGGTCGAGATCGACCCCGCGGTCGCCGACACGGCCGCGACGGCCGAGGCCTACGGGCTGGGCATGGACACCGGCGCCAACTGCGTGGTCGTCGGCGGCCGGCGTGACGGGGTCGAGCGCGTCGCCGCCTGCCTGGTCCGCGCCGACACGCGCGCCGACGTCAACAACCTGGTCAAGCGCACGCTCGACGTCCGCAAGGCGTCGTTCCTCCCGATGGACCGCGCGGTCGAGCTCTCCGGCATGGAGTACGGCGGCATCACCCCGGTCGGCCTGCCCGCGGACTGGCGGCTGCTGGTCGACTCCCGCGTGCTCGGCATCGACGTCGCGGTGATCGGCTCCGGCGTCCGTCGCTCGAAGCTCCTGCTCCCCGGCGCCCTCGCGGGCGACCTCCCCGGCGCCGAGGTGGTGGAGGGGCTCGCGTCATGAGCCAGGGGCGCGACGAGACCGAGGAGGAGCGGCTCGACCGGAAGTGGAACGACTTGCTCCAGGAGCTGCGCGTGATGCAGACCGGGGCCCAGCTGACCGCCGGCTTCCTGCTCACGCTGCCCTTCCAGGAGACCTTCGAGGACCTCGACCGCTTCCAGGTCGGCCTCTACCTCGCGCTCGTCCTGCTCGCGGCGATCACGACCGCGCTGGTGATGACGCCCGTCACGATCCATCGCAGGCTCAGCGGCCGGCACGTGAAGGAGCGCGTGGTGCAGTCGGCGCACCGCCTGGTCTACGGCGTGATCGCCTGCATCGCGCTGCTCGTCTCCGGGATGGTCCTGCTCATCTGGGACGTGGTCGTCGACCGGACGTGGGCGGGGGTCGCGACCGCCGCGGTGGTGGCGGTCCTCGTCGCGCTGCTGCTCCTGCTGCCCCACCGCCTCGCGCGGGAGTGACGGTCCTCACCGCGAAAACAATTCGCTATCGAAAGGTGTTGCTCCGTAGCGTGGGACGGTGCGGCACCTCCCCCTCGACCACCCCGGGACCCCCGACCACCGGTCGCCGGGTCGCTTCCTGCTCTGGATGGCGCGAGCCCAGTGGCGCACGCTGGCCGGAGGGATGCTCTTCGGCATCGTCTGGATGAGCGCCCAGGCGGTCATGCCGGCCGTCATCGGCCGCGCGATCGACCGCGGCGTCGCCGCCAAGGACAACGACGAGCTCCTGCGGTGGGCCCTGGTGCTGCTCGGGATCGGCCTCGTGCAGGCGGTCAGCGGCATCATGCGGCACCGGTTCGCGGTGACCAACTGGCTCATCGCGGCCTACCGCGTCGTGCAGCTGGTCGGGCGCCAGACCACGCGGCTGGGCGGCACGCTGCCGCGCAAGGTGTCGACCGGCGAGGTCGTCGCGATCGGCACCAGCGACCTCTCGCACATCGGACAGGTCATGGACGTGTCCGCGCGCTTCGCCGGGGCGATCGTCTCCTTCTTCCTGGTGTCGGTGATCCTGCTGCAGACCTCGGTCACGCTCGGGCTGGTCGTGCTGGTCGGCGTACCCCTCCTGATGCTGGGGGTCGCTCCGCTCCTCGGACCCCTGCAGAGGCGTGCGGCGCACCAGCGGCACCTGATGGGCCGGCTGTCGAACACGGCCAGCGACATCGTCGGAGGCCTGCGGGTGCTGCGCGGCATCGGTGGCGAGCAGGTCTTCCACGACCGCTACACCGAGCAGTCGCAGACCACCCGCCGGGCCGGCGTCCGCGTGGCGAGCCTGCAGTCCGTGCTCGACGCGCTCCAGGTCTTCCTGCCCGGGCTCTTCGTCGTGGTCGTCGTCTGGATCGGCGCGCGGTACGCCGTGCAGGGCGAGATCAGCCCCGGCGAGCTGGTGGCGTTCTACGGCTACTCCGCCTTCCTCATGATCCCGCTGCGCACGGCGACCGAGTACGCGAACAAGCTGATCCGCGCGCGCGTCGCGGCCGCCCGCGTGTGCCGGGTCCTCGCGATCGACCCGGAGGTCTCCGAGCCGGCAGCCCCGGCCGTGTCGCCGGCACCGGGAGCGCCGCTGGCCGACTCCCGCAGCGGCCTCGCGGTGCGCCCCGGCTTGCTCACTGCGATCGTCAGCGAGCAGCCCGACGAGTCGGCCGAGCTGGCCGACCGGCTCGGCATGACGCACGCGCCCGTCGACGACGAGGTCACCCTGGGCGGCGTCCCCCTCACCGCGCTGTCCCCGCTGGAGGTGCGCAGCCGGATCGTCGTCTCCGACACCGCCGCCATGTTCTTCTCCGGACGCCTCGGGGACCGTCTCGACGTCACCGGACGCGGCGACGTCGCCGCCGCTCTCGACACCGCCTCCGCCGCGGACATCCTCGACGCGCTGCCCGAGGGCCTCGACACGCTGGTGGCCGAGCGCGGTCGCAGCTTCTCCGGCGGCCAGCGCCAGCGGCTGGGGCTGGCCCGTGCCCTCGCTGCTGACCCCGAGGTCCTGGTGCTGGTCGAGCCGACCTCCGCGGTCGACGCCCACACCGAGGCGCGGATCGCGGAGCGGCTGACCCGGCACCGGGCCGGACGCACGACCGTCGTCACCACCACGAGCCCGTTGATGCTGGACTCCGCCGACGAGGTCGCCTTCCTGCGCGACGGGCGGGTGGTCGCGACCGGCACCCACGAGCAGCTGCTGGAGTCCGACGCGGACTACCGCCGCGTGGTCACCCGCGAGTCCGAGGCCGAGCTGTCGGTGAGCGAGGTCGCCCGATGAACACCCACCTGCCCGTCGCCGACGGCCGCGCGGTCCGGCGGTACGCCGTCGGCCTCGCCCGGCGGCACCCGCGGATGCTCTGGGGCGCGGTGGCCCTGCACGTCGCCGCCGCGCTCGCCGCCCTGGCGGCGCCGCGCCTGATCGGCGACCTCGTGCAGGCCGTCGAGGACGGCACGACCGTCGACCACGTCGACCGGATCATCGCGCTGCTCGCCGGCTTCCTGCTCGTGCAGACCGTCCTGACCCGCTTCGCCCGCTACCTCAGCCAGGTGCTCGGCGAGCAGGTGCTGGCCGAGCTGCGCGAGGACTTCGTCGACAACACCCTCGCGCTCCCGGTCGGGACGGTCGAGGCGGCCGGGTCCGGCGACCTGCTCACGCGCACCAGCCGCGACGTCGACCAGCTCGGCTGGTCGGTGCGGATGGCGCTGCCGGAGTGGACGATCGCCGTGATCACCGCGGTCGTCACGTTCCTCGCCGCCATCTCGGTCGGGTGGTGGGTCGCACTCCCCTGCCTGCTCGGCGTACCGCCCCTCGTGATCGGCCTGCGCTGGTACCTCAAGCGCGCCAAGGACGGCTACCTCCGCGAGAGCGCGACGTACTCCCAGATCAACGCGACGCTCACCGAGACCGTCGAGGGCGCACGCACCGTCGAGGCGCTCGGCCTCGGCGACGAGCGGATTGCGGCCATCGACGACGACATCGCGTCGTCGTACCGGGCCGAGCGCTACACGCTCTACCTGCGCACCGTCTTCTTCCCGAGCATGGAGATCTCCTACCTGATCCCGACCGTGGCCACCCTGCTGTTCGGCGGCTACCTCTATACGCAGGGCGAGGTCAGCCTCGGCGCCGTCACCACCGCGACGCTCTACGTGCAGATGCTGATCGACCCGGTCGACCGGATCGTCTCGATCCTCGACGAGCTCCAGCTCGGCGCGGCCTCGCTCGCGCGCCTGCTGGGGGTGGCCGAGGTGCCCGACGACCGCGAGGTCTCCGGCCGGGAGCCGGACGGCGAGCGGATCGAGGCCGAGGGCGTGCGGTTCTCCTACGTCGACGGGCGCGACGTGCTCCACGGCGTCGACCTGTCCGTCGGGGTCGGCGAGCGGATCGCCATGGTCGGCCCGTCGGGAGCCGGGAAGTCCACGCTCGGCCGGCTGCTCGCGGGCATCCACCCGCCGCGCTCGGGCTCGGTCACCGTCGGCGGCGTCGGCCTCACCGAGCTGCCGCTGGACGACCTGCGCGGCCACGTCGCCCTGGTCACCCAGGAGCACCACGTGTTCGCCGGCACCCTGCGCGACAACCTCGCGCTGGCCCGTCCGGGCTCGGCCGACTCCGACATCCGCGGCGCGCTCGCGGCCGTCGACGCGCTCGACTGGGTGGACGCGCTCCCCGACGGCCTCGACAC
>JAEZKN010000336.1 GCA_023415395.1 Actinomycetes bacterium | reverse complement strand
CCCGCGCCCTCGGCGCCCACCCCTACCTCACCGACGCCGCCCACACCGCCACCGCGCGCGCCACGCTCGGCCCCTCGGCATACCTCGCCCCGACGCAGATGGCGCTCGTCGAGACCGACCCCAGCCGCGCCCGCGAGGTCGCCCGCCAGCACCTCGCGAAGTACCTGGGCCAGCCGAACTACGTCAACAGCTGGGTGCGCCTGGGCTTCACCCCCGACGACGCCGCCGGCGGCGGCTCGGACCGCCTCGTCGACACGATGGTCGCCTGGGGCTCCCCCGACCAGGTCGCCGCCCGGGTGCGCGAGCACGCCGACGCTGGCGCCGACCACGTGTGCGTGCAGGTGCTCGCCCCGGCGCGCGAGGTGCCGGTTGAGGACCTGCAGTTGGTGCTGGCTGCGCTGGCCTGAGGCGGCGGCGCCGTCTGTCGCGACGCGATCTCAAATGAATCGGTCTGCCGAACTTCCGGTCTCAGCGCGGGCATCGCGCCGCGAAGAAGCGAGGACGGGCCGAGTCACCGGGGCGGCGCCGAGTCTCACGCGCAAGACTCAGCGACATGCTGCTGATCGTGTTCATCCCGGCGTGGCACCTGGAGGAGGACGACGTTGTCGTCGCCGTGGGTGACCACCTGAGCACGTGGCTGGAGTTCCACGAGAGCAGTCGCTGGGACCAGCCCCGCGATCGACAGTTCCGGCTGACCGGTTTCGCCCGCGCCGTACCGACCTGGTCCGGAGCGGAGAGGGGCAGGCATCCGACGGTCGTCGAGACCGACGGCTCGACCGTCTACTGGGATGCGCCCCACCCGGTCACCGGGCCGGTCGACGTCACCGGTGTCGTCTCGGCGAACAACGTCGACGTCCCCGAGGGGTTCCCGGTGACGACAGGCATCGTCACGCGGGTCCGCATGGAGTGGCAGGACCACTGGCTCGGTGACGACGGGGCCTGGCACCCGGTCCCTGGCACGGCTCGCTACGAGGATCTGCCGTCGAGCTATCTGCCGCGCGAGGCGGCTATCTCCCCGGGAGGCACGACGCACGAGACCTGGACGGGCGTGCTCGTCGACCTCGAGGTGATGAGGGACGACTCGGACTGACGAGCGCTCTCTCGCCGGACCAGGAACCACTGCGCGAGGCACGCATCCGGTCTGCCGTCGATCGCGGCGTCCGCAGCGGAAGGGGCTGTGGATGGTGGTTTCGAGGCTCAGGCGCCAGAGCGCCTTCGCACCTCAACCACCGAACCGGTCACGCTCGAGCACGCCTTCGCACCTCGACCACCGAACCGGGAGCTCCTACGAAGCCCACTCCGTGACGGCGCCGTCCTCGCCCCACACCAGGTGGTGGGCGGGCTCGGTCACCTCGGCCTGGCCGTCGGCGTACGTCAGCGTGCCGTAGACGCTGTCCTGCTCGGTGACCTCGGCGAGTGCGGCGCCGACGTCGGCGGGGTCGGTGCTGCCGGCGTCGCGGATGCCAGTCGCCAGGAGCCACATGGCGGTGTAGCCCTGGGCGGCGAACATGTCGGGCGCCGTGCCGTACGCCTCCTCGTAGCTCTCCGCGAAGTCCGCCGCGAGGTCGTTGCGGCTGAAGTCGGCGTGGTAGGGCGTCGGGAAGACGACGCCGGCCATCGCCCCGCCGGAGGCGTCGTAGGCGGCCCGGCTGTCGGCGCCGACGTTCGACACGATGGGGCCGTCGTAGCCGCGCTCGCGCAGCGCCCGCGCCAGGCCGGCGGTCGAGGAGCCGATGGTGCTGGCGACGACGACGTCCGGGTCGGCGTCGAGGACCTGGGTGGCGATGCCGGTGAAGGCGGTCTCGGCGGTCGCGACGGCGACGGTGTCGAGGAGGCGGACGCCGTTGCGCTCCAGGCCGGCCTCGTAGATCGCGCCGTCCTGCACCATCGCGTCGTTGTCGTTGTTGACGACCATCACGGCGCGCTCGAGGTCGGACCCGCCCAGGACGGCGTCGAGGAACTCGTCGTAGGTGCCGCCCGGCACCGACGGCACCTCGAAGGGGCGGAAGAGGTGCGGCGGGTCGGCCAGGCCATCCAGGATCGACACCGTGACGACGGCCGGGACCGGGCTGTCCTGCAGGAGCGGCGCCAGCGCGCCCGCCTCGCCGCCGAGCGTGCAGCAGAGCACCCCGGCCACCTCGTCGGCCTCGAGCTGCTTGAACGCCGCGATCGCCTGCGCCGGGTCACCGGCCGTGTCGGTGATCTCCAGCTCGACCGTCGCCCCCTCGCCGAGGAAGCCGGACTCGTTGATCTCCTCGACCGCGAGCTCGATGCCCCGGGCGACCGGCTCGCCCGCGAAGGCTCCCGGTCCGGACTGCACGATCGGCGCGCCCACCCGGTACGTCGTGGCGCCCCCTCCACCGTCGTCGTCGGACCCACAGGCGGCGAGGGTCGCCACTGCGGCGAGCAGGAGGGTCGTGAGCGCGGCGCGCTGACGCATGGGCAGGCCTTTCTCGAGGTGGATCAGAGGGTGGCGGCGCTCCCGAGCACGAGCGTTCCGGAGCTCATGAACATGCCGCCGACGCCGGTGCAGACGCTGATGTCGACGCCGTCGACCTGGGCCGGGGCGGTGCCCCGCACCTGACGGACCGACTCCTGGATGGCGAACATGCCGTACATCCCGGTGTGGGTGTAGGCGAGGCCGCCACCGTTGGTGTTGAGCGGCAGCCGCCCGCCGGGCGCGGTGTTGCCCTCGGCGATGAAGGCCGGCGCCTCGCCGCGGCCGACGAACCCGAGGTCCTCGAGCCCGTAGACCGGCACGTGCGCGAAGGCGTCGTAGATCATGAGGTGGTCGACCTCGTCGTGGCTGACCCCCGACTGGGCGAACGCCCGCTCCCCGCCCAGCCGGATGGCCCGCGACGAGGTCAGAGACTCCAGGCCCGACACCACGGAGGCCTCGCTGGACTCCCCGGCGCCGAGCACGTAGACCGGCGGGCTCGGCAGGTCGAGGGTCGCGGCCCGCTCCGCGGAGGTCAGCACGAGGGCGCCACCTCCGTCGGTCACCAGGCAGCAGTGGAGCAGATGCACCGGGTCGGCGATCACCGGCGAGGCCAGGACGTCCTCGACCGTGATCGGGTCGCGGAGCTTGGCCCGCGGGTTGCGCGCGGCCCACTGGCGCTGGACGACCGGGACCATCGCCAGCTGCTCGCGGGTCATGCCGTAGGTGTCCATGTAGCGGCGCACCCCGATGGGGAAGAGGGACGGCGCACCGACCGGTCCGTGCGGGACCTCGAGCTGGGCCATCAGGGACTGCGGGGCGGGCGCCCAGGGCGTCATCCCGATCCGCGAACGCCCCGACTCGCCGTGCGTGACGAGCACCGTCTCGCAGAGCCCCGCAGCGATGGCCGCCATCGCGTGCCGGACGTGGAGCATGTACGACGACCCGCCGACGTTCGTCCCGTCGAGGTAGTGCGGCACGATCCCGAGGTAGTCCGCGACGTCGACCGGCATCTCGCCCGCGCAGGCGACACCGTCGACGTCTCGGGGCGTGAGCCCGGCGTCGGTCAGCGCGTTGAGCGCGGCGTCGGCGTGCAGCTCGAGTGCCGACTTGTCGGGGATCTTGCCCAGGTCGGTGCTCTCGGCAGCACCAATGATCGCGATGGCTCCGCGCAGGGCCCGGTCGCGGCTCATGCGCCCACCCCGGCCAGCTCGAACTGCACGACGCGGCGCTCGCCGCGCGTGTCGAAGGCGACCCGGACCGGCGCGTCGACCACGAGGTCCTCGGGCGCGTCGGTGACGACGGTGCCCATGAGGAGCGGCCCCTCGGCGAGGGCCACCAGCGCCAGGACGTACGGCGCGTCGAAGCCCGCCGGAGCGCGGTGGTTGACCACGAAGGAGGCGACGGTGCCGGTGCCGGCGGCCGGCACGAGCTCGAGCTCCCGGCTCGCGCAGCGGGGGCAGCAGCTGCGCGGGTAGAGGAAGAACGTGTCGCAGGCCGTGCAGCGCGGCACGGTCAGCTCACCCCGGTCGATCCGGTCGAACCACGCCTGCGTGTCGGGGGTGGGCAGGGGGACGGGCTTGTCGCTCACGAGGTGGGCCACTCACTTCCGGGTGACGAGGGCGGGCAGGAGGTGCTTGCGGAGCTTGCCGTTGGCGCCGCGGGGGAGCTCGGGGACGATCTGGTAGAGCCGCGGGACCTTGAACCGGGCCAGCCGACCGTCGAGGAAGGCGGCCAGCTCGGTGCTCGCGGCGCCGGGGTCGCGGGCCAGGGACGAGTCGGCGCCGACCTGCACCACGGCGGTGACGCACTCGCCCCACTCGGGGTCGCTGACGCCGATCACGCCGACGTCCTGGACGTCGGGATGGGCGAGCAGGGCGGCCTCCACCTCGGCCGGGTAGACGTTGACACCCCCGCTGACGATGACCTCGGCGCTCCGGCCGAGCAGGTAGAGGTAGCCGTCCTCGTCGAGGCGACCGAGGTCGCCGACGGTGACGAAGTCGCCCCGGCGGGTCGACTGCGTCTTGTCCGGGTCGCCGCGGTACTCGAACGCGTGAGCGCCCATGCGGAGGTAGACCTGACCCGTCTCGCCGGGCGCGACGTCCTCGCCCTCGGGGTCGAGGATCCGGACCTCCGCGCCGGGCTGGGGCCGGCCGACACTCCCGCGCCGCTCCAACCACTCGACACTGCTGATCCGGGTGCCGGCCGCCTCGGTGGCGCCGTAGTACTCGTAGACCACCGGCCCGAACCAGTCGATCATGTCCTGCTTGACGGCCTCCGGGCACGGCCCGGCCCCGTGGACCAGGTTGCGCATGCTGGAGACGTCGTAGCGCGCCCTCACCTCCTCGGGCAGGCGGAGCAGCCGGTGGAGCTGGGTGGGGACCATGTGGGTCGTGGTCACCCGCTCCTCGTCGATGAGCCGGAGCACGCTCTCGGCGTCGAAGCGGTCCATCAGCACCACGGCGTGGCCGTAGTGCAGCGAGGTGACCGCGAGGCCGCTGACCGCCGTGTGGCTCAGCGGCGACGTCACCAGGTGGACGCCCTCGCCCTCGGGCTCGATCTCGAACATGCCGAGCTGCCAGTCCGCGCCGGCGGCGAACACGTCGTCCGGGTCGCCCTCGGCGAGGCGGCGGAGCACCCCCTTGGGTCGGCCGGTCGTGCCGGAGGTGTAGCCCAGGTAGGAGCCCGGCGATCGGTCCTCGACCGGCCCGGTGTCGACGCCCTCCGCCAGGTCGCGGAAGTCGCGGAAGCCCTCGGCCGGGCCGAAGGAGAAGCGACGGTCGGCCGGGTAGCCGGCGTCGTCGAGCGCCTCGGTCACCGTCTCGGCGTAGCGCAGCGAGGTGACGACGGCGACCGGCGTGCAGTCGGTGACGATGTAGCCGATCTCGGCGCGGGTCAGCGAGGTGTTGACCGGCACGTAGTAGGCGCCGATCTGTTGGCAGGCCAGCACCAGCGCCAGCGCCGAGGTCTCGTTGGCCACCACGCCGACGACGCGGTCGCCGCGCTCCAGGCCCTGCTCGCGCAGCAGCCGGCTGAACGCGTTCGCCCGGCCGACCAGGTCGCCGCGGCTGATCGGCGTGCCGTCGGGGTCGACG
>JAEZKN010000303.1 GCA_023415395.1 Actinomycetes bacterium | reverse complement strand
TCGGAGTGGGGCGAGCTCGAGGGCATCGCCAACCGCACCGACTTCGACCTCTCGACCCATGCCAAGCACTCCGGCCAGGACCTGTCCTACTTCGACCAGGCCAACAACGAGCGCTACGTGCCCTACGTGATCGAGCCGGCAGCCGGCCTCTCGCGCAGCCTGATGACCTTCCTGGTCGACGCCTACACCGAGGACGAGGCGCCCAACACCAAGGGCGGCGTCGACAAGCGCACGGTGCTCAAGCTGGACCCGCGCCTCGCGCCGGTGAAGGTGGCCGTGCTGCCGCTGAGCCGCAACGCGGACCTCTCGCCCAAGGCCAAGGACCTCGGCATGGAGCTGCGCCGCGCGGGCTGGAACATCGACTTCGACGACTCCGGCGCGATCGGCCGGCGCTACCGCCGCCAGGACGAGATCGGCACGCCGTACTGCGTCACCGTCGACTTCGAGACCCTCGACGACCACGCCGTCACGGTCCGCGAGCGCGACACCATGCAGCAGGAGCGGATCGCGCTCGACCAGGTCGTGTCGTACTTCGCCTCGCGTTTCGTCGGCTGCTGAGCGGAGCGCGCGTGCAGAATGACCGAATGACGAGGGCGTTCTGGGCGGCACTGGCCGTCACGGCGGTCGTGCTGTCGGGCTGCTCCTCCGACGACGGGGAGCCGGACGACTCCGGCTCGTCGACGTCGGCCTCGGCGACCGACAGCGCGGAGTACCTCGAGGTGCCGGCCGGCGTCGAGCTCACCGAGCAGGGCAGCCAGCTCGCCGTCGGCGACCACGCGGTCGTCGCCTACGAGCCGCGGCAGGGCCAGGTCGGTGCGCTCGACATCCAGGTCCGCAAGCTCCGGCAGGCCTCGATCAAGGACCTCTCGGCCTGGCAGCTGAGCGATGCGCAGAAGAAGTCGACGCCCTACTACGTCGACACCGTGATCGAGAACGTGGGGGACAGCGACCTCGGGGGTCGGGAGATCCCGCTCTACGTGGTCAACGAGCAGAACGTCCTGCTCGAGGCGACCCCTTTCGCGAGCTCCTTCAAGCCCTGCCCGAGCACCCCGTTCCCCCAGAAGTTCAAGCCGGGCGACTCGGGCCGCTTCTGCCTGGTCTACCTCGCTCCCGACAAGGGCGAGCTGGAGGCGGTGAGCTTCCGCCCGGTGGAGACCTTCAACCCGATCACCTGGACCGGCGAGGTCGAGAAGGCCGCGACCCCGGAGCAGGGCAAGGCCCAGGGGAAGGGCACGGGGAAGGGCAAGAAGTCCGGCGATTCGAAGAAGCAGGGCGACAGCTAGACAATGGGGGGCATGTCCGCCCCCTCGACGCCCGGTCTGACGCCCGGCCTGACGCCCGGCCTGACGCCCGGCTTGACGTTGGGGTCCGTGCACGTCGAGACCCCCGTGGTGCTCGCGCCGATGGCGGGCATCACCAACGCGGCGTACCGCCGGCTGTGCGCCGAGCAGGGCGCCGGGCTCTACGTCTGCGAGATGATCACCAGCCGCGGGCTGGTCGAGGGCGACCAGCACACCAAGGACATGCTGGTCTTCGACGAGCTCGAGACGGTGCGGTCGGTCCAGCTCTACGGCACCGACCCCGTCTACGTCGGCAAGGCGGCCGAGATCCTCTGCGCCGAGTACGGCGTCGCGCACATCGACCTCAACTTCGGCTGCCCGGTGCCCAAGGTGACCCGCAAGGGCGGCGGCGGCGCGCTGCCGTGGAAGCGGGGACTGCTCGCCGAGATCCTCGAGCACGCGGTCGCGGCCGCCACGCCCTACGGCGTGCCGGTGACGATGAAGACGCGCAAGGGCATCGACGAGGACCACCTGACCTACCTCGACGCCGGCCGGATCGCCCAGGAGTCGGGCGTGGCGGCGATCGCGCTCCACGGCCGCACCGTCTCCCAGGCCTACTCCGGCGCGGCCGACTGGGACGCGATCGCGGCCCTGGTCGACCACGTCGACATCCCCGTGCTCGGCAACGGCGACATCTGGGAGGCCGCGGACGCGCTGCGGATGGTCGAGCAGACCGGCGCTGCGGGCGTCGTCGTCGGCCGCGGCTGCCTGGGCCGGCCGTGGCTCTTCCGCGACCTCGCGGCGGCCTTCGCCGGTGAGCAGGTCGCGACGCTCCCCACGCTGGGCGAGGTGGCCGCGATGATGCGCCGGCACGCGGAGCTGCTGTGCCAGCACATGGGGGAGGAGCGGGGCTGCAAGGAGTTCCGCAAGCACGTGTCGTGGTACCTCAAGGGCTTCGCCGCCGGCGGCCGGATGCGCCGCTCGCTGGGCCTGGTCGACAGCCTGGCCGCCCTGGACGGGCTGCTCGCCGAGCTGGACCCGACCGAGCCCTTCCCGGCCTCCGAGCTGGGGGCACCGCGCGGGCGTCAGGGGTCGCCGCGGAGCAAGGTCGTCCTGCCGGAGGGGTGGCTCGACGACGCCGACGGAGCGGGCTGCCAGGTCCCGGAGGACGCCGCCGCCGGCTCCGGCGGGTGACTCGGAACACGGCGCGTTCCGTGGGGGGAGATTGGGACAGCCGTTCGGCGCTGTGGTTCACTCGACCGGTCGTTGCCGATTCGTGACCAATCTCGGGGGTCCTCGGCAGCGTTGCCCCTGACAGCAACAGCAAAGGATCAGCGCTGTGGCAGATCACCGCCACAAGCGGGACACCAATGCCCGCCGCAAGCCCCGCGCCGCCTACGTGGCCGGACCGCTTGCCCTCCTCGCGACCGCGTCCGCCGTCACCATCGGCGTCCTGTCCGCGAGCACCGAGACCCCCGACCTCCTGGCCCACGAGGCCCCGGCGGCCGACCTCAGCAGCCCCATCGTCCGCAGCGAGCCGCTCTCGCGCAGCAAGCCCCGGCTCGCCAAGGCGCCCCGCGAGCAGCAGGTCGAGCGGCGCGCCGTGGCGGTCGCCGCCGAGCGTGCGACCGAGCGCGCCGTCGAGAACGCCGACGAGCGCATGTGGACCACGGCGACCCTCAACCTGTGGTCCGACCAGACCGAGGACGCGACCCAGTTCGGCGTCGTCGACGAGGGGGAGCGGGTCCTGGTCACCGGCCGCGAGGGATCCGGCCGGGTCGAGATCGTCGTCGAGGGCGAGTCCCGGTGGGTCACCGCCGGCTACCTCTCCGACGAGAAGCCCGTCGAGGGCATCGGCGGGGACTGCACCAACGGCACGAGCGTGTCGCCCGGCGTCAGTCCCAACATCGTCAAGGTGCACGAGGCCGTCTGCGCCGCGTTCCCGGAGATCACGACCTACGGCACCTTCCGCGGTGACGGCGAGCACTCCCAGGGCATCGCGGTCGACATCATGGTGTCCGGCGCGCGCGGGTGGGAGGTCGCGGAGTTCGTCCGCGAGAACTACGCCGCGCTGGGCGTGTCCTACCTGATCTACTCCCAGAAGATCTGGTCGGTCGAGCGCTCCGGTGAGGGGTGGCGGCCGATGTCGGACCGCGGGTCGGCCACGGCCAACCACTACGACCACGTGCACGTCACGACGTACTGACCCCCGGGCTCGGAGCTGGGCCCGGAGCTGGACCCGGGTCAGTGGTCGCGGAGCATCACGCCGTGACCGGCGACCCGGTCGTCGATGCCGTGCTCGCGCAGGGCGTGCCAGAGCGTGGCGGCGTTGATCGCCACGACCGGCTTGCCCAGCTCGGCCTCGAGGGTGTCGGCAAGCCCGACGAACGACAGGTTGGTGCCGACCTGCACGACCGCGTCGACGTCGGGGCCGTCGAGCTCGGCGACCACCTCGCGCAGTCGTGGCTCCTCGACCCGGGCGATGTCGGTCGCGGTCGCGCAGCGCAGGCCGGTGATCGCGGCGACGTCGAAGCCGGCCTCGGTGAAGAAGCGGCCCACCTCGCGGTCGGCGACGGGCTGGTAGGGCGAGAACACGCTGATCCGGCGTACCCCCAGCGTCTCGAGCGCGGCGCGGCAGGCGCTGGCGCCGGTGGTCACCGGCAGGCCGGTGCGCTCGACGAGGCGGCGTTCGAACGCCGCGTTGCCCTCGACGCCGCCCCAGAACGTCTCGGCCGACATGCCCATCACCATCCGGTCGGGCTCCGCGGTCAGCGCGTCGCGGACGGCGGTGTCGATGGAGGCGCGGATCTGGACCAGCAGGGCCTCGAAGCCGGCGTCGCCGGTCATCGTCGGGTCCGCGATGTGCATCGAGCCGGCCCGGTAGGCGACGCCGGGGATGCCGGCGCGCCAGTAGTCGTGCTCGACGACGGTGTTGGTGCTCGGCACGATGACCCCGAAGACGGCCCGCGGCCCCACGACGTTCGGCATGGCCGGAAATATACGATCCCCGGCACCCTAGGGTGACACCCGATGGACGACCTGTACGACGACGCCGCCCGCGAGCGCCTCGTCCCCGAGCCACCCAAGCGCGTGGACGCACCGGTCCGCACGCCCTTCGAGCGCGACCGGGCGCGCCTGGTCCACGCGGCGGCCTCCCGGCGGCTGGCCGCGAAGACCCAGGTGCTGGGGCCGCAGGCCGACGACTTCGTGCGCAACCGGCTCACCCACAGCCTCGAGGTCGCCCAGATCGCCCGCGACCTGTCCCGCGCGCTCGGCAGCCAGCCCGACATCGCCGAGACCGCCGCGCTGGCCCACGACCTCGGTCACCCGCCGTTCGGCCACAACGGCGAGCGGGTGCTCGCCGAGCTGGGGGAGTCCTGCGGCGGCTTCGAGGGCAACGCGCAGACCCTGCGCCTGCTGACCCGTCTGGAGGCCAAGACCGAGGGCGCCGGGCTCAACCTGACCCGCGCCACCCTCGACGCCTGCACCAAGTACCCCTGGCCGCGGGCGCTCGCCGAGGAGCCGCACGGCGTGCACGCCGACGGGTCGCCGCGCTTCGTGGTGAAGTTCGGCGTGTACGACGACGACCGGCCGGTCTTCGACTGGATGCGGCGCGGCGCAGACGGCCTCCGGCAGTGCGTCGAGGCGCAGGTGATGGACCTCGCCGACGACGTCGCCTACTCCGTGCACGACGTCGAGGAC
>JAEZKN010000187.1 GCA_023415395.1 Actinomycetes bacterium | reverse complement strand
AGGCCGAGGTGCACCACGTCAACCCGACGTGCGGTGACGAGATCACGCTGCTGGTGCACCTCGAGGGTGACACGGTCGCCGACGTCTCGTACGACGCCGAGGGCTGTTCGATCAGCCAGGCGTCGGCGTCGGTGCTGAACGACCTGGTCGTCGGCAAGACCGTGGCCCAGGGCCTCGCGCTGCTCGACGAGTTCCAGACCCTGATGCAGGGGCGCGGACAGGTCGAGCCGGACGAGGACGTGCTCGAGGACGGCATCGCGTTCGCCGGGGTGGCGCAGTTCCCCGCCCGCGTGAAGTGCGCGTTGCTGTCGTGGATGGCGTGGAAGGACGCGACGGCCCAGGCCGTCGCCAACGAGAGCGAGGACGGCCGATGAGCGACGCACCGAACCCGACGACCGACGACCTGCCCGAGGTCGACCTGAGGCCGGCAGGCACCAGCGTCACGACCGTCGAGGACATCAACGAGGCGATGAAGGACGTCGTCGACCCCGAGCTCGGCATCAACGTCGTCGACCTTGGCCTCGTCTACGGCGTCCACGTCGACGAGCACTCGAACTGCGTCATCGACATGACGCTCACCTCGGCGGCCTGCCCGCTCACCGACGTCATCCAGGACCAGACCAACGGCGCCCTCGAGGGCCTGGTCAACGACGTGGCGATCAACTGGGTCTGGATGCCCCCGTGGGGCCCGGACAAGATCACCGAGGACGGCCGCGAGCAGCTGCGCGCGCTGGGGTTCAACGTCTGACGGGATCCCCGGTGAACCGGGGATCCCGTCGGTTCGCGGCCTGGGCAACGCCTGGGAACCGTCCGAGGAGGCCGAGAACCTAGGCTCCTCCCATGCCCCTCGTCCTCGTGCCCGCCGACCGAGTCGTGCGGTGGGTGGAGAACTTCACCACCCGGCACGGGGAGACCGCCCTGGCCGTCGCCGGGGGAGCGCTGACCGGCACCGCCGAGGACGGCAGCACGTTCGCCGCCCGGCTGCCCTTCGACGAGGCGTACGCCGGCGAGCCGGACGCTGCCGCCTTCCGGGCCGCGATCGGCACCCCGGAGGACTGGGGCGTGCTGCTCGTGCGCAAGGGCGGCTTCGCAGTCGCCCGGCTGCACGGGCCTACGGTCACCGACAGCAAGGTCGGGCAACGCCACGTGCAGGGGCGCACGAAGGCCGGCGGGCAGAGCCAGCAGCGGTTCGCCCGGCGACGCGACAACCAGGCCCGGCAGGCCTACGAGGCCGCGGCCGACCACGCGGCACGCATCCTCGCCGGCCTGACCGGGCCGCTCGTGACCGGCGGTGACCACGGGGCGGTCGACGAGGTGCTCGGCGACCCGCGCCTGGGCGGGGTACGCCGGACCGAGGGCTGGTCCGCCGTACCCGACCCGAGGCGCGCGGTCCTGGACCGGGTCGTCGCCGACGCGCAGGCGGCCCGGGTCGAGGTCGAGAACGCGCCGGGCGCTCAGGCGCAGTAGGTGACGTCCGGGGATCCGGTGATGCCGCGCCAGGCGGCCACCATCGGGTCCAGCCAGTCCTGGGTCACCGCCGTGCAGGCGCGGCGCGTCCGGACGCGGCAGGTCCCGGCGAGCACTCGAGGAGACGATCGGTGTCCGTACATCGTTGCGACCGGTCCTACATTCGTGGCGTGGATCTCCTGCTGCTCGCCGACACCCACCTGCCGACGCGTGCCCGGGACCTGCCGGCCCGGGTCTGGGACGAGGTGGCCGTCGCTGACGTCGTCGTGCACGCCGGGGACTGGGTGGAGCTCGGGCTCCTCGACCGGCTCGAGGAGCGGTCGCGCCGGCTCCTCGCCTGCTACGGCAACAACGACGGCCCCGAGCTCCGGGCCCGTCTCCCCGAGGTCGCGCGGGCCGAGGTCGACGGCGTGCGGCTGGGCGTCGTCCACGAGACCGGGAGCAAGCAGGGCCGGGAGCGCCGCTGCTCGGCGGCGTACCCGGACCTCGACGTACTGGTCTTCGGTCACAGCCACATCCCGTGGGACACCACCACCGAGACCGGCCTGCGGCTGCTGAACCCCGGCTCGCCCACCGACCGCCGCCGCCAGCCGCAGTGCACCTACATGACGATGGAGATCTCCTCAGGATCGGTGACCAAGGTCCTGCTCCACCGGCTGCCGAGGCGCTAACGTCGAGGCGTGGCCGACGACGTCGTCGAGATCCGCGGACTGGTCAAACGGTTCGGCTCCTTCCGGGCCCTGGACGGTCTGGACCTGGTGGTCGCGCCGGGTGAGGTGCACGGCTTCCTCGGGCCGAACGGCGCCGGGAAGTCCACCACGATCCGGGTGCTGCTCGGGCTGCTGCGCAAGGACGGCGGGGAGGTGCACCTCCTCGGCGGCGACCCGTGGGCCGACGCGGCGGCGCTGCACCGCCGACTCGCCTACGTGCCCGGCGACGTCAGCCTGTGGCCCACCCTCACCGGCGGGGAGGTCATCGACCTGCTGGGCCGGCTCCGGGGCGGCCTGGACCCGGGCCGCCGCGCCCGCCTGCTCGAGGCCTTCGAGCTGGACCCGACGAAGAAGGGCCGCAGCTACTCCAAGGGCAACCGGCAGAAGGTCGCGCTGGTCGCGGCGCTCGCCTCCGACGTCGAGCTCCTCGTGCTGGACGAGCCGACCTCGGGCCTCGACCCGCTGATGGAGTCGGTCTTCCGCGAGCAGGTCGACGCGTTCCGCGACGAGGGGCACGCCGTGCTGCTCTCGAGTCACATCCTCGCCGAGGTCGAGCGGCTCTGCGACCGGGTGAGCATCATCCGGGCGGGTCGACGGGTGGAGACCGGGTCGCTCGCGGACCTGCGCCACCTGACCCGCACCTCGATCTCGGCCGACCTGGCCTCCACGCCGCGCGACCTCGCAGCGCTGGCCGGCGTGCACGACGTGGAGGTCGACGGGCGCCGGGTCCATCTCCTGGTCGACACCGACGCGCTGGACCCGGTGCTCGACGCCCTCCAAGCAGCCGGGGTGCTCTCCTTGACCAGCCAGCCGCCGACGCTCGAGGACCTCTTCCTGCGCCACTACGACGCTGGACCGTGACGCGGCCATGACCGGCACGCTCGTCCTCTTGCGGGTCTTCCTGCGCCGCGACCAGTGGCTCTTCCTCTGGTTCGGGCTCGGCACGGCGGTGCTCTACGTCAGCCAGGCCTGGAGCGTCGACGGCCTCTACCCGACCCAGGAGGAGCTCGACCGGGCGGCGGCCGGGATGGCGGGCAACGCCGCGCTCGTCGCGATGGCGGGTCCGGCGCGGGCGCTGGACACCACCGGCGGCCAGGTCGCCTGGCAGGCCTCGGCGTTCGGGGCGATCCTCGTCGGGCTCATGGCGATGGTCCTGGTCGGCCGGCACACCCGGGCGGAGGAGGAGTCGGGCCGCGACGAGCTGCTGCGCGCCGCTCCGGTGGGTCGCCACGCCACCACGACGGCGGCCCTCCTGGACGCCGTCCTGGCCAGCGCGGCGGCCGGCGCCCTCGTCTCCGGCAGCCTGGTCGCCTACGGACTGGCCGTGCCCGACTCGCTGGGGCTGGGCGTCGGCGTCGCCCTGTGCGGATGGTTCTTCGCGGCGACCGCGCTGCTCGCCGCCCAGCTCGCGCCCAGCACCCGCGCCGCCTCCGGTCTCGCCGGTACGGCGATCGGGCTGGCCTACGCGCTGCGGGCGATCGGCGACGTCAGCGTGCCGGTGCTGAGCTGGCTCTCGCCGATCGGCTGGTACCAAGCCATGCACGCGTTCTCGGGCCTGCGCTGGTGGCCCTGCCTGCTGCTCCTGGCGGGCGGCGTCGCGGTGGCCGCCGCAGCCTACGCCGTCTTCGACCGTCGCGACTTCGGCAGCGGCGTGCTCGCCACGCGGCCCGGCCCGGCGCACGCGTCGTCGCGCCTCGGCACCGGGCTCGGCCTGGCCTGGCGCCTGCAGCGTCCGGCCTTCGCCGGCTGGCTCGCCGGGCTCGTGGCCGCCGGCCTCGGCTTCGGCGTGCTGGGCGACGACGTGGGTGACCTCGTCGGTGACTCGGACCTGGGGCGGTCGATGATGCTCCAGGGGTCGGACGCGGTGCTGGACGCGTTCTACGCCACCCTGCTGGTCATGCTGGCGCTGCTCGCGAGCGGCTTCGCCGTCTCCTCGGCGCTCCGGCCACGGGCCGAGGAGGACAGCGGCCGGCTCGAGGCCGTGCTGGCCACAGCGCTGCCGCGGTCGCGGTGGCTCGGCGGCCACGTCGTCGTCACCGTCCTCGGCTCGGCGGCCGTGCTGCTGGGTGCCGGGCTCGGCCTCGGCACCACCTATGCCCTCGTCACCGGGGACGGGAGCGCGGTCCTGCGGATGGCCGGGGGCCTGACGGCGTACCTGCCGGCGGTCCTGGTGCTCAGCGGCGTCGCCCGGCTGCTCCACGGCGCCGTGCCGCGCGCAGCGCCGGCGGCCTGGCTCCTCCTGCTGCTGGCGTCGGTCGTGCTGCTCTTCGGCGAGGTGCTGCGGCTCCCGCCGTGGTTCCAGGACCTCTCGCCCTTCGAGCACCTGGCGTTCGTGCCGGCCGAGGACTTCCGCTGGACTCCCTTCCTCGCCCTGCTCGCCCTGGCGGCGCTCCTGAGTGTCGCGGGCCAGCTGGCCTTCCAGCGGCGTGACCTGCACTAACGTGCACCCCATGTGGCAGCCCCAGCCCGGGTGGGTCGCGCTCCCCGGTGGCACCGGCGGGTCGACCGTGGGCGTCTGGCGCACGGTGCTCGGGGACCAGGCGGTGGTCGTCAAGCGGATCAGCGCGCCCGTCGACGGCGACCCCGCCGAGCTCTCCGAGCCGCGGCACTTCGCCTACTGGCGCCGCGCTGCCGACGTGATGACGGCCGGCCTGGTCAGGGAGACCGCCGGGCTGCGGGCACCGGGCCTGGCTGCGGTGGAGGAGGACGCCGACGGCATCACGATCACCGAGGAGTGGGTCGAGGACGCCGCCGCGAGCGGCCTGTTCGTCGCGCACGCGCTGGGCCGCTTCGCCGGGGAGCACCTCGCGCCCCAGCCCTGGCTGGCCCGCAACCTCCTGCGCGACCGGATGGCCCGGGTCGAGCGCCACGGCGGCTGGCGCACGCTGGCCCGGACCACGGTCGCCGACGTCGCCGACGTGCTATGGGCGCGCCGCGAGGAGCTGCTGGCCCGCTCGGACGCCCTCGTCCAGGTGCCGACCCACGGCGACGCCGTCCCCGCGAACCTCCCGGGGCGCGACGGCGACGACGTGCTGGCGATCGACTGGGCGATGCTCGGGACCGGCCCGGTGGGCTCCGACCTCGGGTTCTACGCGCTGGCGGCGCGCGAGGAGCTGGAGCCGCTGCTCGACGCCTACCTGATGGGGATGCCCGACGGGCTCGCCACCCGGGACGAGGTCACCCTGGGCGCGCGGGTCACGGCGGTCTACACGGTGCTGAACCGGGCCGAGTGGGCCCTGGCCCGCGTCGCCGGGGGAGAGGGTGCGCTGGCCGGGAAGTACCGCCACCCGTCGGTCGCTCCGCACCTGCGCGCGCTGCAGCGGCAGTTCCCGCACATCGAGGCGCTGGTCGAGCTCCCGGCCTGAGCGCCGGCTACAGCGAGCTCGCGGCGAAGGTGTCGCAGTCGCGCAGCGAGCGGTTCTCGTAGCCGATCCGGAACCACTTCACGCGCTGCTCGGCCGATCCGTGGGTGAAGGAGTCGGGGTCCACACCGCCGCCCGAGCGCTGCTGGATGCGGTCGTCGCCGACGGCCTCCGCGGCCTCGATCGCCTGCTGGATGTCCTCCTGGGTCAGCTGGCTGATCAGGACGTTGCCGTCCTCGTCCTCGGTGGTGGTCGCCGCGCGCGCCCACATGCCGGCGTAGCAGTCGGCCTGCAGCTCGAGTCGGACCGCGTCGCTGCTGGGGCCCTGCTGGGTCTTGACCCTGCCCATCGTCCCGAGGAGGTTCTGGATGTGGTGGCCGTACTCGTGGGCCAGCACGTAGGGCTCGACGAAGCCGCCGTCCGGGCCGCCGAGCTGGCGCTCGAGGACGTCGTCGAAGAACGTGGTGTCGAGGTAGATGGTCCGGTCCACCGGGCAGTAGAACGGGCCGACGGCCGAGGAGGCGTTGCCGCACCCGGTGCCGACGCCGTCGGTGAAGGTCTGCACCTTCTGCTCCGGCTCGAACTCCGGGAGCGTGTCGGACCAGTAGTCGTAGAGCGAGTTCTCGACCGCGACGCGGGCGCAGTCGGGGTCGTTGTTGGCGTCCTCGCCGGTCTTGCAGTGGTCGTAGCGACCGGTCTCCGACATCCGTGAGGTGTCGTAGCCGGCTCCGGACGAGCCCCCGCCGCTGAAGAGGTTGATGGCGACGATGATCACCACGATGACCAGGCCGATGCCGCCGCCGCCCGCGGCCACCCCGCCCGGGATGGGGAGGCCCGAGCCGCCGGACCCGCCTCCGCGCGCGCCGGAGCGACCGCTGTCACCCATCCGCCGGGTGTTCAGCCGCGCCTTCGGGTTGAAGCGCATCCGACCTCCTGTGTGAAACCGATTCTTCCCCGGACCGTACCCACATCTAGGATCTGCTCAGTCATGATCACCACCCACCAGCTGGAAGTCCGTGCTGGCGCGCGTCTGCTCATGGAGAACGTCAGCTTCCGCGTCGCCGCCGGCGACAAGGTGGGTCTGGTCGGGCGCAACGGCGCCGGCAAGACCACGCTCACGAAGATCCTGGCCGGCGAGGCGCTGCCTGCATCGGGCACCGTGCAGACGACCGGCGAGGTCGGCTACCTCCCGCAGGACCCGCGCATCGGCGACCCCGAGGTCCTCGCCCGCGACCGGATCCTGTCCGCGCGCGGCCTCGACGACGCCGTACGACGGCTGCGGCAGGCCGAGGCGGAGATGGCCAGCGACGACGTGAAGGTGCGCGAGCGCGCGATGCGCCGCTACGAGCGCGCCGACGCCGAGCTGCACGCCGGCGGCGGCTACGCCGCGGAGTCCGAGGCGGCCCAGATCGCGCACAGCCTCGGGATCGAGGACCGGATCCTCGGCCAGCCGCTCAAGACGCTCTCCGGCGGCCAGCGGCGGCGCGTCGAGCTCGCGCGGATCCTCTTCTCCGGCGCCGAGACGCTCCTGCTCGACGAGCCGACCAACCACCTCGACGCGGACTCGATCGTCTGGCTGCGTGGCTTCCTCCAGGCGCACAAGGGCGGCCTGATCGTGATCAGCCACGACAACGCGCTCCTCGAGCAGACCGTCAACAAGGTCCTGCACCTCGACGCCAACCGCTGCGAGATCGACGTCTACAACATGGGCTGGAAGGCCTACCTCACCCAGCGCGAGACCGACGAGCGCCGCCGCAAGCGCGAGCGCGCGAACGCCGAGTCCAAGGCCAAGACGCTCACCGACCAGGCCAACCGGATGCGGGCCAAGGCCAGCAAGGCGAGCGCGGCGCAGTCGATGCTCAAGCGGGCCGAGAAGATGATGGCCGGCGTCGAGGGGGAGCGGCAGGCCGACAAGGTCGCCCGGATCAAGTTCCCGGCCCCGGCGCCGTGCGGCAAGACGCCGATCACCGCTGCCGAGCTGTCGAAGTCGTACGGGTCGCTCGAGGTCTTCACCGACGTCGACCTCGCCATCGACAAGGGCTCCCGGGTGGTCATCCTCGGCCTGAACGGCGCGGGCAAGACCACGATGCTGCGGATCCTGGCCGGGGTCGACCAGCCCGACACCGGCCGGGTCGTGCCCGGTCACGGGCTCAAGATCGGCTACTACGCCCAGGAGCACGAGACCCTCGACGTCGAGCGGACGGTGCTCGAGAACATGCAGAGCGCCGCCCCGCAGCTCACCGACACCGAGGCCCGCTCGGTGCTGGGCTCCTTCCTGTTCTCCGGCGAGGACGCCCACAAGCCGGCCAAGGTGCTCTCGGGCGGGGAGAAGACGCGGCTCGCCCTCGCCTCCCTGGTGGTCTCCAGCGCGAACGTGCTGCTCCTGGACGAGCCGACCAACAACCTCGACCCCGCGTCTCGCGAGGAGGTGCTG
Source organism: Actinomycetes bacterium (assembly GCA_023415395.1). Taxonomy (GTDB): domain Bacteria; phylum Actinomycetota; class Actinomycetes; order Propionibacteriales; family Nocardioidaceae; genus Nocardioides. The sequence continues at coordinate 11,012 of JAEZKN010000187.1, read as the reverse complement.
GCGGCCATCCGGACCTACGAGGGCGCGATCGTCCTGGTCACCCACGACGAGGGCGCGGTGCGCGCGCTCGAGCCCGATCGGGTGCTGCTGCTCCCCGACGGCGACGAGGACCTCTGGAGCGACGACTACGCCGACCTGGTCTCGCTCGCCTGAGTGTCGGCGTCCGCCCCTAGGGTCGGTGGCATGGCACTCACGGTGGACCTGGAGACCGGGCGAGCGGCGTTCGCCGACTCGGTGACGGCGTTCGTGGAGGCCGTCGCGGCCTTCGACGAGTGGGACCTCCTGGGTGCCTCCCGCTGTCACGGGTGGTCCCGCCTGGACGTCGCGGTGCACGTGACCGCGGGGTGGCAGGAGATGCTCCACGGCTTCGTCTCGCCCTGTGAGGGGCCGCCGACGGTCGACGCGGCGTCCTACTGGCCCGCCTTCGACGAGGAGTACGCCGATCCCGACCCGATCGTGTCGCTCATGGCCCAGCGCCGCCGGACCGCGGCCTTCGTGCGCCCGGAGTCGGCCCGCGCCCAGATGCGCGACGTCGCCGACGCGGTGCTGCGCGGAGCGGCCTCCTGCGGCGAGGGTCACCGGCTCTGGCAGGGCCACGTCTTCACCGCCGGCGACTTCCTCACCATCTGGGCGGTCGAGGACGCGATCCACCAGCTCGACCTGCTCGGCGACCACCCCGTGCCGGCGACGGCGCTCGACCTGGCGCGGGCCACCGTCGCCTATCTCGACGGTGCGAGCCTGGCCGACCGGCTGCCGGAGGGGGAGTGAGGCCCGCATAGGGTTCGGGCATGGACGCTGAGACCCTGCTCGCCGCCGGCCTGACCTACGACGTCGACGGCCCGGTCGCCACCATCACCCTCCACCGGCCCGAGGTGCGCAACGCGCAGACGCCGGCCATGTGGCGGGCGCTGGCCGACCTCGGACCGGCGATCCCCGAGGACGTGCGCGTGGTCGTCGTGAAGGGCTCGGGTCACTCGTTCTCGGCCGGCCTCGACCGGTCGATGCTCGACCCCACCAACACCTCCGGGGAGGAGTCGGTCGCCGGGCTGCTCGGCCTGTCCGACGACGAGGTGTCGGCGACCATCGACGCCTACCAGCAGGGCTTCACCTTCCTGCGTGACCCGCGCTTCGTCTCGATCGCCGCGGTGCAGGGCTACGCCATCGGCGCCGGCTTCCAGCTCGCCCTCTCGTGCGACCTGCGGGTCGCGGCCGACGACGCGCAGTTCTGCATGAAGGAGTCCGCGCTCGGCCTGGTGCCGGACCTGACGGGAACAAAGCCGCTGGTCGAGAGCGTTGGCTACGCCAGGGCACTCGAGATCTGCGCGACCGCGCGGATGGTCGGGGCGGCCGAGGCCGTGGAGATCGGCATCGCGCTGACCGCCGTACCCGCCGCCGAGCTGGACGCGACCGTCGCCGACCTCGCTGCGGCCCTCACCGCACCGATGGCCGGTGCGGTCCGTGAGACCAAGGCGCTGCTCCAGGGCGCTGCCGACCGCAGCCTCGAGGAGCAGCGACGCCTCGAGCGCGAGGCGCAGATCCGCCGGTTCCGCGAGCTCGCGGCGCTGATGCAGTAGGGGCCGCGAGGCACCCGGAGGGAGGCCCGGTGTCGGGGATGATGGGAGCAGGGTCCGCCTGGCGGCACCTCCGCTCGGACCGCAGCGTGGTCCACAGCCGGATCGAGCCCGGCACCGTGCGGCGCGTGCTCGGGTTCGCGCGCCCGCACCGGCGGCTGATCACGTTCTTCGTCGCGCTGACCGTCATCGACGCCGGCCTGGTGGTCGTCGCGCCCCTGCTGGCGCAGCGGATCATCGACGACGGCATCGTGGCCGGCGACCGGAGCATCGTGGTGACCCTGTCGCTCGCGATGGCCGGCGTGGCCCTGGTCAGCGCGCTGCTCTCGATCGGTGAGGGCTGGCTGTCCTCGCGGATCGGGGAGGGCCTCATCTACGACCTCCGCACGCGCGTCTTCGGCCACGTGCAGCGCCAGTCCCTGGCGTTCTTCACGCGCACCCAGACCGGTGCGCTCGTCTCGCGGCTCAACAACGACGTCGTCGGTGCCCAGCGCGCCTTCACCTCGACGCTGTCGAGCACCGTGGCCAGCACGATCTCGGTGATCGTGGTCGGCATCGCCATGCTCGCGCTGAGCTGGCAGGTGACCCTGCTCTGCCTGGCGATCTTCCCGCTGCTGCTCCTCACGTCCCGCTGGGTCAGCCACCGGCTGGCCGGGTTGACCCGGGAGCAGATGGACGGCAACGCCGACATGGGCAACGCGATGACCGAGCGCTTCAACGTCGGCGGCGCGATGCTCCTCAAGCTGTTCGGCCGCCGGGCCGAGGAGGACGCGCTCTTCGCGACCAAGGCGGCGACGGTGCGCGACCTCGGCGTGCGGATCTCGCTGCTCACCCGGATCTTCGCGGCCGCGATGATGATGGTCCCGGCGCTGGCGACCGCACTGGTGTACGGCGTGGGCGGGCAGCTGGCGATCGACAAGACCCTCACGGTCGGCACCCTGGTCGCGCTCGCGACGCTGCTCCTGCGGCTGCTGGGCCCCCTGCAGAGCCTGTCGAACGTGCGCATCGACGTGATGACCGCGCTGGTCAGCTTCGAGCGGGTCTTCGAGGTGCTCGACCTGCCGTCGATGATCCAGGAGAAACCGGACGCCACGGTCCTGCCGCGCACGGCGTCGCGCCTGGAGTTCGACCACGTCGCCTTCTCCTACCCGCGGGCCGACGAGATCTCGCTGGCGTCGCTGGAGGTGGTGGCGCGGGCCGAGTCGCGGGACTCGGGGCCGGTGCTCACCGACATCAGCTTCGTGGCCGAGCCCGGTCAGATGGTCGCCCTGGTCGGGCCCTCGGGGGCCGGGAAGACGACCATCACGCACCTGGTCGCCCGTCTGTACGACGTCGGCGGCGGCGTCGTCCGGGTCGGCGGCCAGGACGTGCGCGACGTGACCATCCAGTCGCTCGAGGACGTCGTCGGCTACGTCACCCAGGACGCGCACATGTTCCACGAGACCATCCGGTCCAACCTGCTCTACGCCCGGCCGGGTGCCAGCGACGAGGAGGTGTGGGCCGCGCTCGAGGCGGCGCAGATCGCCACGCTCGTCCGGGCCCTGCCCGACGGCCTGGACACCGTGGTCGGCGACCGCGGCTACCGCCTGTCCGGAGGGGAGCGCCAGCGGCTCGCGATCGCCCGCCTGCTGCTGAAGGCGCCCGCGATCGTCGTCCTGGACGAGGCGACCGCTCACCTCGACAGCGAGTCCGAGGCCGCCGTGCAGCGCGCTCTCGACGCCGCCTTGGAGGGACGCACCTCGCTCGTGATCGCCCACCGGCTCTCGACGGTCCGCGACGCCGACCAGATCCTGGTCGTCGACGAGGGGCGGGTCGTGCAGCGCGGCACGCACGCGAGCCTGCTCGCCGAGGGCGGCCTCTACGCCGACCTCTACCGCACCCAGTTCCTCGACGACCACCTGGACACCCCTGCGGACGGCACCGGGGAGGGCACACGAGAGGGCATCGTGGAGGACGCGGTGGAGGAGTCATGGACCTCGGCCTGACCGACCGGGTCTACCTGGTCACGGGCGGCGCACGTGGCCTGGGCCGCGCCACGGCCGACATCCTGATCGCCGAGGGGGCCCGGGTGGTGCTCTCCGGCCGCAGCGAGGAGCCACTGGCGGCCCTCCGCGGCGAGGCGGTCGAGACCGTCGTCGCCGACAACGCCGACCCGGAGACCCCGCGGCGGCTGCTGGAGGCCGCACGGGCCCGCTGGGGCCGCGTGGACGGCGCCCTGGTCAGCGTCGGCGGCCCGCCGAAGGGCCCGGTCACCGGCATGACCGACGCCCAGTGGGTCGCGGCGTTCGAGTCGGTCTTCCTCGGGGCGGTCCGCCTCGGACGCGAGGTCGGCGTCGCGCTGCCCGCGGGCGGCTCGCTGGCCTTCGTGCTCTCCTCGAGCGTGCGGGTGCCGCTGGCCGACATGGCGGTCTCGAACGGCCTGCGCCCCGGGTTGGCGATGGTGGCCAAGACCCTCGCCGACGAGCTCGGCCCGGCCGGCGTGCGGGTCAACGGGCTGCTGCCCGGACGCGTCGGCACCGAGCGCGTGGCCGAGCTGGACGCCCTGTCGGGCGACGCCGCGGCCGCGCGGGAGGCGGCGCTGCGGACGATCCCGCTCGGGCGCTACGGCGAGCCGGAGGAGTTCGGCCGGGTGGCGGCGTTCCTGCTCTCGCCGGCGTCGTCGTTCGTGTCCGGGGCGATGGTCCCGGTGGACGGCGGCATGCTCCGGGCGCTCTGACGCCCTTCGCGTTCGGCGCGCTCCTGCTCGTAGGCGCGCTGGTACGCCGCGCGCACGGCCTGCTTCCGCGCGTTCTTCTCGGCACGCTTCTGCTTGCGCTCGTCGCGCGCCGACTCGCCAGCGGACTCCCCGGACGCCTGGGCGGGGCGGGCGCCGCGCCGCTGGTCCCAGGCCAGGTTGCCGAAGCCGACGATGGCCAGCAGCCCGAAGAACCACCACTGGAGGCCGTAGAAGAAGTGTGGCCCGTTGTCGAGCTCGGGCAGCTCGACGGGCTCGAGGCCCTCGGCCGGATCGCCGTCCTCCGAGCGCAGCTCGACGAACCCGCCGTAGACCGGGAGGTCGATCGCGGGTCCGATCTCCTCGCTGGAGATCGCCCGGGTCGAGTGGCCGTCGACGGCGGTGCTGTCGCCGGTGGCGTCGGCGCGGACCCAGCCCTCGACGGTGACCTCGCCGGCGGGCGGTGGCGGCACGTCGACCGGGCCGGCGCCTTGGTTCTCGGTCCGCATCCAGCCGCGGTCGACCAGCACCGCGGTGCCGTCGGCGGTCACGAGGGGGACGACCACGTCGACCCCGGAGATGCCGTCACGGGTGCGGTAGCGGACCAGCACGGTCTCCTCGGCGTCGTACACACCGGTGGCCGTGACCTGGCGCCACTCGTCGTCCTCGGCGACCGCGGCGCCGGGGGAGAGGACGTCGGCGACCGGTGCCGGGGGCTTGTCCTCGTTGGCGCGCACGACGGCGTTGCTCTGCTTGCGGTCCTCGAGCCGGTGGAACTGCCACTGGCCGAGCCACCACGCGCCGTAGCAGAGGAGCACGACGGCGAGGGCGAAGACCACCCACCGTCGCGTCAGCAGAAAACGCCACGACCCCACGTCTCGAGGTTATCCGGCGACCATCGCGTGCCTACACTGCAGGGGTGTCCCTACGACCGCTCGAGGACCGGTACGGTCGCGTCGCGACCGACCTGCGGGTCTCGCTGACCGACCGGTGCAACCTGCGCTGCTCCTACTGCATGCCGGCGGAGGGGTTGGACTGGCTCCCGAACGACGACGTGCTGACCGACGACGAGGTCGTGCGCCTGGTCGCGATCGGGGTGGAGCGGCTCGGGATCCGCGAGGTGCGCTTCACCGGCGGTGAGCCGCTGGTGCGTCGCGGGCTGGTGGACATCGTCCGCCGCACGAGCGCGCTCGGCGTCGAGACCTCGCTGACGACCAACGCCCTCGGGCTGGCGCGCACCGCGCACGCCCTGGCCGCCGCCGGCCTCGACCGCGTGAACGTCAGCCTCGACAGCATCCGGCGCGCGTCGTTCCACGAGATCACCCGGCGCGACCGGCTGCCCGACGTCCTCGCCGGCCTCGCGGCCGCGCACGAGGCCGGGCTGGGGCCGGTGAAGGTGAACGCCGTCCTGATGCGGGGCGTCAACGACGACCAGGCGCCCGAGCTGGTGCGCTGGGCGGTGGCGGAGGGCTACCAGCTGCGGTTCATCGAGCAGATGCCGCTGGACGCCCAGCACGGCTGGAGCCGGGAGGGCATGGTCACCGCCGACGAGATCTTCGCGCGGCTCGAGGCCGAGTTCGACCTCGCCCCGGCCGCCGAGCCGCGGGGGAGCGCTCCGGCCGAGCTGTTCACCGTCGACGGCGGCCCGGCCACGGTCGGTGTGATCGCGAGTGTCACCCGCCCGTTCTGTGGCGACTGCGACCGGGTCCGGCTCACCGCCGACGGCCAGGTCCGCAACTGTCTCTTCGCCCGCGAGGAGTCCGACCTGCGGGCCGCCCTGCGCGGCGGGGCGAGCGACGAGGAGCTCGCCGACCGGTGGGTGGTCGCGATGCGCGGCAAGCGCGCGGGCCACGGCATCGACGACCCGACCTTCCTCCAGCCCGACCGCCCGATGTCGGCGATCGGCGGCTGACCGGGCCGGCCGGCGCCCGCCGTCAGTGCGCGACGACGTCGCGGAGGAACTGACGGGCGGCGAGGAAGTCCGAGAGCGACTGCCGGTGCTCGTCGCAGGCCAGCCAGACCTTGCGGCGGTCGGGGGTGTGCAGCTTCGGGTTGTTCCACTGCAGCTCCCAGGCAGCCGGTGCCTGGCAGCCCTTCGCCGAGCAGATGTCGACGTCGGTCGGGGTGTCGCTCACGGGTGCCTTCCTGGAAATGGGAGCGGTGCCGGACGACCACGGGGGGAGCCGTCCGGCACCGCTGCGAACCGAGACGGGGGAGGCTCGGCTCGCCGAGCGATTCAACCACGGTCCCTCGCGGGGACCAAGGGTTCTAGTCCGTGTCGCGTCCGGGCGGGAGCTCGGTGCGGAAGTGGTCGGTGCGCAGCTCGAAGCCGTCGGACTTCGACGCCGTCGCGTTGGCCATGACCACGGCGACGTAGGGCAGCAGGACCGCGGCCGCGACCAGCACCCACCGCAGCCAGCCTGGGCCGACGAGGATCGCGGCGACGAAGCAGACGGTGCGGATGGCCATCGAGATGACGTAGCGACGCTGGCGGGCGGAGATGTCCGCCTGCGGGCTCGTGGCGGCCGTGGTGATCCTGACCGCGTCGTCCCTGGCCATTGCTCCATCGTACGTCGGCGACCCAGGGCTAGGCTCCGGGGCATGACGAACCGCACCTACCGCGTCACCGAGATCGTCGGCACGTCCCCCGAGGGCATCGACGAGGCCATCCGCAACGGCGTCGACCGGGCCGGCCGCACGCTGCGTCACCTGGACTGGTTCGAGGTGACCCAGGTCCGCGGTCAGATCAAGGACGGCCAGGTCGAGCACTTCCAGGTGGGCATGAAGGTCGGGTTCCGGCTCGAGGACGACTGATTCCTCCTACCGGGGGGTAATCGCTAGCGTCGGCTGACGTGAGCGAAGACGTGCAGCCCAGGTCGGTCCTCGTGACCGGCGGCAACCGCGGGATCGGCCGCGCGATCGCCGAGGCGTTCGTGCGCAACGGCGACAAGGTGGCCGTCACGACCCGCAGCGGCGGCGCCCCGATGGGCACGCTGGACATCCGGTGCGACATCACCGACGGCGCGCAGGTCGAGGCGGCCTTCGCGACCATCGAGGAGGCGCACGGCCCCGTGGAGGTGCTGGTCGCCAACGCGGGCATCACCGCCGACACCCTGCTGCTGCGGATGTCCGACGACGACTGGTCCTCGGTGCTCGACACCAACCTGACCGGCTCCTTCCGGCTGGCCAAGCGCGCGTCCAAGGGCATGCTGCGGCTCAGGCGGGGACGGATCGTCTTCATCTCCTCGGTCGTGGGGATGCTCGGCTCCGCGGGACAGGTCAACTACGCCGCCTCCAAGGCGGGCCTGGTGGGCATGGCCCGCTCGATCGCCCGCGAGCTCGGCTCGCGCTCGATCACCGCGAACGTCGTCGCGCCCGGCTTCATCGAGACCGACATGACCGGGGTGCTGACCGACGACCAGAAGGCCGCGATCCTCGCGCAGGTGCCGCTCGGGCGCTACGGCGCGGTGGAGGAGATCGCGGAGACGGTGCTGTGGCTGACCGGCCCCGGCGCGGCGTACGTCACCGGGGCCGTCATCCCGGTCGACGGTGGACTCGGAATGGGGCACTGACATGGCAGGCATCCTGGAGGGCAAGCGGATCCTCGTCGCGGGCGTGACGATGGACAGCTCGATCGGCTTCGCGGTTGCGAAGGTGGCGCAGGAGCAGGGCGCGACCGTGCTCATCTCCAACTTCGGCCGGGCGCTCGGCATCACCCGCCGGATCGCCAAGCGGCTCCCGGTGGAGCCGCCCGTGCTCGAGCTCGACGTGACCGACGAGGACCACCTCGCGGGCCTCGCGGACCAGGTCCGGGAGCACCTGGGACCCGACGCCGGCCTCGACGGCGTCGTGCACTCGATCGCCTACGGCAACCCCGAGACGCTGCTCGGGGGCAAGTTCCTCGACGGCCCGTGGGCCGACGTCGCGCAGGCGGTCCAGGTGTCCGCCTACTCGCTGATGTCGCTGACCCAGGCCTGCCGGCCGCTGCTGTCGTCCGGCAGCTCGGTGGTCGGCCTGACCTTCGACGCCACGGTCGCCTGGCCGGCGTACGACTGGATGGGCGTGGCCAAGGCCGGGCTGGAGTCGACCTCGCGCTACCTGGCCCGCGACCTCGGGCCGGCGGGCATCCGGGTCAACCTGGTCTCGGCCGGCCCGCTCAAGACGCTCGCCGCGAAGGCGATCCCGGGCTTCGAGGACCTCGAGACGCTGTGGAGCACCCGGGCGCCCCTGGGCTGGGACAACACCGACCAGGAGCCGACCGCCAAGGCGGTGTGCGCGCTGCTGTCGGACTTCTTCCCCGCCACGAGCGGTGAGATCGTGCACGTGGACGGCGGGTTCCATGCCATGGGAGCCTGACCCCCGTGGCACGACGGCTGGTGGTGATGCGGCACGCGAAGGCGGAGGGCGAAGGCCCGACGGACTTCGAGCGACCCCTGGCCGAGCGCGGCCACCGCGACGCCGCTGAAGCCGGCACCTGGCTGGCCGCCGAGGGCTTCGAGCCCGACCACGCCCTGGTCTCCGCCGCGCTCCGCACCCGCGAGACCTGGGCGTCGCTCGCGTCCGGCGCCGGGTGGGACCTCGAGCCGGACTTCGACCGGGGCCTCTACTCCGCCGAGCCGACCACGGCGGTCGACCTGATCTCGGTGGTCGACGACGCCGTGCAGTCCCTCCTGGTCCTCGGCCACAACCCGACCATGGCCTACCTCGCCCAGCTCCTCGGCGACGGCGAGGGCCGCCGCGAGCTCGAGAACGAGCTCTTCGCCGGCTTCCCGACCTGCGCGCTGGCCGTCTTCGATTACGACGGGTCCTGGGCCGACCTGGCCGAGGGCTCCGCCCGGCTCGTCGGCTACCACGTGGGGCGGGCCTGAGGGTCGTCCTGCGTCGGCCTGGGGTGGGGTGGGTGGTGGTGGTGTTGTTGCTGCTTCACCACGGTAGGTAGGTGAACCTGCCCTTCTCATGGCGGGCAGACCGTGGGAGGTGTCGGTTGACCCACTTACCGTGGTGAACCTGGGGCCAGAGCTCAGACCGGCGGCGCAGGCGTCGTGAAGCCCGCCTCGGCATCGGCGAACTCGATCTCCTCGCGGGAGATGCCGAGGAGGTACATGATCGTGTCCAGGTAGGGGACGTTGACGGCCGTGTCCGCCGCGTCGCGGACCAGGGGCTTGGCGTTGTAGGCGATGCCCAGGCCGGCGGCGTTGAGCATGTCGAGGTCGTTGGCACCGTCCCCGATGGCGATCACCGCGGCCTCGGGGACGCCGATCTCAGCGGCGAACTCGCGCAGGGCGGCCGCCTTGCCCGCCCGGTCGACGACGTCGCCGACGATGCGACCGGTGAGGCGGCCGTCGACGACCTCGAGCTCGTTGGCGCGGGCGAAGTGGATGCCGAGGTCCGCCGCCAGGCGGTCGGTGATCTGGCTGAAGCCGCCCGAGACGATCGCGAAGCGGTAGCCCAACCGGCGCAGGGTGCGGACCATGGTCCGGGCGCCGGGAGCGAGGACGATGGCGTCGTACACCTCGTCGAGGGCGGTGACGGGCACGCCCTCGAGCAGCGCGACCCGCGAGCGCAGGGACTCCTCGAAGTCGATCTCGCCGCGCATCGCGGACTCGGTGATCGCCGCGACCTCGGCCTCGTAGCCGGCGTGCGCGGCGATCATCTCGATCACCTCGCCCTGGATGAGGGTCGAGTCGACGTCCATCACGATCAGCCGGGTGCCGCGGCGCATCAGCGTCGCAGGCTGGACCGCGACGTCGACCGAGTGCTTGACGGCCTCCGCGGCCACCAGCGGGCGGAGGACGTCGGTGCCGACACCGCTGACGTGCAGGTCGATCGCGGTGACGGGGTAGCGCGCCATCCGCTCGATGCGGTCGATGTTGGCGCCGGCGTCCGCGATCCGCCCGGCGATCGCGGCCATGGCCGTGGCGCTGAGCGGCGCGCCGATGACGGTGACGTGCGAGCGGCCCGCGCCGCGGGCCTTGTTGTCGCCGACACCGGTCTCGACCTCGACGTGCATGCCGAGGCGTGCCCCGGTGTCGCGGACGGCGTCGGTGATGCGGCGCACGTTGCGTGGAGCGGTGACGAGCACGCCGAGGATCAGCCGGCCGCGGAGCACGATCTGCTCGATGTCGAGCACCTCGGTGCCCACGGACGAGAGCGCAGCGAACACGGCGGACGTCACGCCCGGGCGGTCCTTGCCCGACAGCGTGATGAGGAGGGTCTCCGGCTTCGCGTCAGTCATCTCAGTCGCCGAGGCTATCGGGGCGAGGCCGGATGTCGGTGGTCGCGTCCATGCTGGGCCCATGGCGAACCTCCACCACGCCCTCGACTACGTCGAGCTGCACCCCTAGGCCGGCGGCCAGACCTCGGGCGAGCACGCCGCGACCAGGGCGCGCCGTCCGGCGCGGTCCAGTGGCACCAGCGCGGCCCTGCGCTGCGCGGCCTCGGAGGCGGAGACGGCCGCACCGTCGTCCTCGAGCGCGAGCTCGACGATGTCCATCGCCTGTTGACCGCGCGCGGCGAGCTCCACGCAGCGGGCGGGCACGCCGTCGGGAGCCACGACCGGCTCCCGGTGGCGCAGGTCCATCAGCCGGTCAGCGACCTCCGGGCGCCACCGCGCGACGTCGAGGTCGACCAGTGCGGCGGCGGAATCCAGCAGGGCGGCGCGCAGCCCGCGGTCGGCCTCGCCGACGTCCGGGAGCTGCCGGGGACCCGCGGGGTGGGCGGTCCAGGCC